>CAZDQC010000277.1:0-1513 GCA_964507245.1 uncultured Rhodospirillaceae bacterium | reverse complement strand
AACAGAGTGCTCAAACCCACATGGGCTGCATCATGTTTTGCGACCACTAGCAATCCGGATGTATCCTTGTCTAGGCGATGAACAATGCCCGGCCGGCGCACTCCACCCACACCCGAAAGACTGTCGCCGCAATGGGCCAACAGAGCGTTGACCAGGGTGTGGTCCGGATTGCCCGGGGCCGGATGCACCACCAAGCCAGCTGGCTTGTCCACAACGATTAGGTGTTCGTCCTCAAATACGATATCCAAATTCATGACCTGGGGCACGGGCTTAGCATCCACTGCCGGCGGAACCGTGAGCGTTATGCGTTCACCGGATTTGACCCGGTACGAGGGCTCGGTTACCGTCCGGCCATCGTCGCCCTGTCGGACTCGGACTTGACCGGATTCGATAAAGGCCTTGATGCGCATGCGAGAATGGCCTTCAACCTTCTGGCTGAGCAGGCGGTCGAGCCGCTGGCGGGCCTCGTCGGGCCCAACGGCAATTTCGTGGATTTCTGTTTTCGGATTTTCGCCCATGACGCAACACTGGACCGAGAACAGCACCCGGCTCAAGCTCCTCGTTGGCGTGATGACTACATTGTTAGTAGTCGGATTAATACTACTTGTCGTGGGCATCGCAAAGACTTCCAAGGAATTAGGTGAAGCCAACGCCAAGAACCTTGGGAATGTGCCTATAATTCTTGCCCCGGGCGACGAGTTGGTCGGTCTGACGGCCGATGGCGGACGCCTGTATCTCGGTATCAAGCATCAGGATGGCCGCCAATTCATCAAGGTTATCGACGGTAGCAATGGCGAGATTGTCGGACAATTTCTGTTAGGTGCAAAGCCGTGATCCGGCTGCCTAGTAAGCCAAAAACAGTGATTATTCGCCATGCAGAGTCCGAATATCCCCGCGAAGCATGTGGCTTGTTATTGGGTCGACGGCTACACGACCGCGTATTGATTGCCAAAGTCGTTCCCAGCCCCAATATAGCCGACCAACCGCGTCATAATTTCGAAATCGATCCCGGCCTTCGCCTTCGCATTCAAAAGACAAGCCGGGATGGCAGCAACGGAATTGTCGGCCATTATCATACCCATCCCGATGGAGAGGCAGCGCCATCGGTAACGGACCAGACCCAAATTTATGAAACCGATCTAATCTGGCTTATCGGTTCAGTACATAAAGGCCAATTTTCCGATCTAGCCGCTTTTGCTCCTTTGGCACAAGGCGAGGGCTTTAACATGGTACCTTTAAATTGGGCTGGGAATTGTTGAATGAATTTTTCTTCCGATAATGTGACGGGGGTAGCGCCTCAGATTATGGCCGCACTGGCTACAGCCAACGAAGGATCGGCCATGGCCTACGGCGAAGATGCCATAACTAAGGAGACTGAAGCGGCATTTACCGACCTATTCGAAAGAGAGCTAGCTGTTTTCCCTGTCGCAACCGGCACTGCGGCGAATGTATTGGCGCTGTCGGCGCTGACCCCATCCTGGGGCCACATTCTTTGCCATCGTAATGCGCATAT
>CAZDQC010000276.1:0-1523 GCA_964507245.1 uncultured Rhodospirillaceae bacterium | reverse complement strand
GCCTGCGCCCGCCGTCTGCCTGCCGCCGCCGCCCACACCAGGGAAGGCCAATGGATGCGGGAAGAATTTCCCGGCATTATGTTGAATGGCCGCACTTTAGGCCTGATCGGATGTGGCCGCCTGGGCCAATGGATGTCGCGCTACGGTTCGGCCTTTGGCATGAAAGTGCTAGGATTTGACCCCCATGTGGAACCCTGGCCCGAAAGTATCGAAAAGACGACTTTGCCGGATCTGGTGGCAAATTCTGACGTAATTTCTGTGCACGTGCATCTGAGTGATGAGACTCGTGGCCTTCTCTCGGGGAAACTGCTGGCCACCATAAAACCCGACGCCATTGTGGTGAATACCTCTCGTGGTGCAATAATTGATGAGGCAGCCCTATTAGCGGGCCTAAAAAGCGGCCGAATCGGTGCTGCCGGTGTCGACGTCCTAGATGGGGAACCCAATATTAATCAACACCCTCTAGTGGTCTACAGCCGTGACCATGACAACATGATTGTCACGCCTCATATCGGTGGATTCAGTCCCGATGCGGTACGCTTGGTCTGTCGCCGGGCGGCCGAAAAGATCGTAACCAAACTAGGAATTTAGGAATGGCCATCTCGGCATTCGCTCGGGCGGCGGCAAGCAAATCAAAACATGCCTTCGGTGTGCCGGGTTCCGGCCAAAGCCTGGAGTTGATCCAGGCCCTGACCGATCATGGCGTGGCATTCCATTCTGTGTATCACGAAGGCGCAGCTGCTATCATGGCTGGCACGGTCGGGCGTTTGTCCGGCGACACCGCCCTGGCTATCGCTATCAAGGGACCTGGCCTAGCGAACATGGTTGCCGGCATGGCGGCATGCACCTATGAAAATTTACCAATTTTAGCGGTCAGTGAAGCCTACGGCCCTGGAGTACCACTGGCTGAGGCGCATAAGCGTCTGGATCAAGGAACTCTGACGGCCGCCGTTGCAAAAGGCCGCCGCTATTTGGCTGCCGAAGGACCCGGATATGATGATCTGGCGGCTTGGACGAAAGCAGAAGCCCCCGGCCCAGTATTTGTTGAACTGGCCGGTGCCGTCGAGACCGAAAAACCAGTCCCTAAAATACAGTCTAATGCGGACATTTGTGATGTTTTGGGTCATATCAGTAGGTCCCAGCAGCCCGTGATCATCGCCGGCACCTATGCCCTGCGAGCCGGGCTTTCGCACATCTTGAACAACATGCAGATTCCAGTCTTCTCGACCGCTGCTGCCAAGGGTGCGGTGCATGAGGGGCTGCCTCATGCTGCTGGCGTGTATACCGGCATAGGTCTGAGTTTGTCGCCAGAATATGACCTAGTGGACCAGGCAGATCTTAACGTAGGTATAGGGTTGCGTGCTAGCGAGGTATAAACGGCGGCTCCATTCTCATGCGACGCGGTAAATCTTGATCCCGTGGATGCGCCAGGAATGGACGGCTTCGCCTTCGACGGCATCGCTCGGGACCCAAGTCTCGCGCTTGAGTTGCTGAGGCAAAAGGCCTGGGGGGTTGAAGAAGCG
>CAZDQC010000275.1:0-1566 GCA_964507245.1 uncultured Rhodospirillaceae bacterium | reverse complement strand
AGGTTGCAATGTCGGCGTAGACGGCGTTCATGGCCAGGATAACCAGCACGGCCGTGCCCCAAACACCCTTTACGTATGTTTAATGATGTTTGTTACGGTTCCAGATTGTGTATTTAGATATGCGTCTCGGAACTTTTAAGTTTAGCCAAAACCGGACTTGGGTGGGCAGGTTGCGATGATACCACGTTCCTCCAAATCAGATATGGCAACTCCGTCATAGGACAGTTCTTTCATGACCTCGACAGTATGTTCACCGACCTTGGGCGGTCGCACAGTTGCCTTGGGTCCACCGTGGTCGTAAGAGAAAGCGGCAACGGGCAAAGCATTTGGAACGCCGATGCGGTCCGCGCCTGGATAGCTTTGCAGAACGGTACGCGAAACGACCTGTTCATGGGCCATGGCCTCATCGAGGCGGCGTACACGGGCGGCAGGAATGGCAGCGTCGTTGAGCATCGTCTCCCACTCGTCTGCAGTCTTCTCGGCCAGTTTGGCACGTAGGAAAGCGGTATCGGCGCCGCGCCGCAATCCAACTTCACCGCGTGGCGTACGTTCAACGGCTACAGCGCGTTCCGGGTCACCCAGGATGCGAAAGAGGGAGCTCATCTGTTTGTTTGTCCAAGCGCCCACCATCAACAAACCATCTGCGGTGTCATAGGTTGCGTAGCCTGCGTATTGAGGGTGAGCATTGCCGTGGGCTTGAGGCGGACGGCCGTCGGCTTGGGTTGCTGAGACATTTGCGCTCATTAACATTAGCGCGGCGTCCAACATGGAAACATCTATACACTGTCCTCGGCCGGTTCGTACGCGCTGAAATAGTGCCGCGGAAATTGCAAGGGCTGCCTGGGATCCGGTACCGTAATCAACCATTGGCGGGCCCACGCGGACGGGTGGCGCATCGGCTTCGCCGTTCATCGCCATAATTCCTGAAAACGCCTGTATGATGACGTCATAGGCAGGATGGGAACGCTTGGGACCTGTATGTCCAAAGCCGGTAAGCGAGCAATAGATAAGGCCAGGGTTTTTTGACGAAAGGTCCTCGTAACCAAGCCCCAGCCGAGCCAGCGACCCACCCCTGTAATTTTCCACGAGTACATCGGCGGTAGCAACAAGCTGTTTCAAAATGTGTTTGCCTTCAGTGGTTTTGATATCTAGTGAAATAGCTCTTTTCCCGGCGTTCTGTGCCATAAAATAGGTGCCATAGTGATCGTCGTTGAGCTCCGGTGTCACTCCCACTTGGCGCGTCATATCCGGGCTTTGCGGCGGCTCCACCTTGATGACATCTGCACCCAATACTGCCAATTGATAAGTACAGAATGGTCCAGCCAGGACATGTGTCATATCGATTACGCGGATACCTTCGAATGGCTGCATGGTAATTTCTCCTATCTCGCAATCAATACGGACTATACTCCGTAAAACCAAGGTGATCGAATGAACCAAAGAAGGTCCGTTATGGGTCAAATTTGGCTATGGGCGCCCGTTTAGGATTGCTTAGCCCCTACATATCAGACATTTTGACTGCCTAGGTTGTCTGTGATAACACTCGTGTCTTATATTTTTGAGCGA
>CAZDQC010000274.1:0-1584 GCA_964507245.1 uncultured Rhodospirillaceae bacterium | reverse complement strand
ATCCAGTGGACGGATTTGTATGGAAATCCCGCCAGGTTATTGCCCGCAGCTTCCCTCCGGTGCATTTCGAAATCCTAAAACCGCCAGTTTAATGATTGCCAAGATTATTTTCGCTTAGGACGGAAATGAACGTGCAAATTTCGGAGCTTTTGCACCCAGTTTATAAAGGAACCGAAACGTACGAAACAACAAAGAATGATGGTATCGACTAGCGCAAATTTTATTTGCTCGCTCGGGGTACAACGATAAGTCTTATGGAATATTTATACGATCTGGGGCAGAAGGATGACTTATTCGCAAAGGATAGGGTTTGCATAAACCTGGGTCCGCAGATGCGGGCTTGGAAGGATGTGGTGGCTGAGGAATGCACTAAATTTGACCTGGATATTGATCTATGATCAGCCAACTGATCTACGACTTTGTTATTGTCGGTGCCGGCATGGCAGGCGCTTCTACTGCCCATTTCCTGGCGGAAAAAGGCGACGTATTGCTACTGGAAATGGAATCTCAACCGGGGTATCACACTACTGGACGCTCGGCTGCATTGTTCTCCGAGGCCTATGGTAATGGGCCTATCCGGGCATTGACTTCAGGTGGCCGCGCCTTTTTGGAGGACCCCCCTGACGGTTTTTCCAATACACCCATCCTAACTCAGCGCGGTGCCATGTTTGTTGGCCGCGAGGATCAGATGGCCGTTCTGGACAAAATCTACGAGGCTGGATCGGAGCATGTGGGTACTATTCAGCGCCTTACTGCTGTTGAAGTTCGTGATCGGGTGCCGGTCTTGCGAGAAGATTACGTCGAAGCCGGGGTCTTGGAGTCAGATGCCATGGACATAGACGTCAATGCCCTTCATCAGGGTTTCTTAAGCGGTGCCCGTGCAAAAGGTGCTCAACTGCTCCTTGATGCCTGGGTCAAAACTCTGGAACGAAGAAACAATGTCTGGCTGGTTCATGCGGGTGGTTGTGACATCATGACCAAGGTGGTGATAAATGCTGCCGGGGCTTGGTGTGATCAGTTAGCGGAAATGGCGGGTGCTGAGCGGGTTGGGCTAATACCTAAACGTCGAACGGCTATTCTATTCCAGGGCCCTGTCCATATTCCGTTTTGTGAATGGCCCGCCTTTATTGATGCAGATGAGGAATTTTATGCCCGCCCGGAAAGCGGCGCCCTCTTGGGGTCGCCGGCAGATGAAACGCCTATGGACCCCTGTGATGTGCAGCCCGAGGAGTTGGATATCGCTATCGCCGTTGATCGGTTGCAGAGGGCCACAACATTGGAGATTAAGCATATCAGCCGGAGTTGGGCTGGTTTGCGTTCCTTCGTTGCAGACAAGACGCCGGTGGTAGGCTTCGATCCACGGATTGAAGGGTTTTTTTGGCTAGCGGGACAAGGCGGCTATGGAATTCAGACAGCGCCCTCCATGGGCCGGGTCTCTGCCGAATTAGCGGTGGGCGACGCGGTGCCCGTTGATTTGGCGAAGTTCGGTGTTCGGGCAGAAGACCTATCGCCTGCCCGCTTTTTGAAAGAGACTTCCTCCTGAAGGTATTTTTTTATTGGGTCTTGAACAGAGACCTAAACCTT
>CAZDQC010000273.1:0-1585 GCA_964507245.1 uncultured Rhodospirillaceae bacterium | reverse complement strand
GGCTATCACTGAACGTGGCAGAGATCGGTTTTGGCATGGCTCTGGGCAGCGTGGCGGGGGTAATCGCGGCCTACCCTTCAGGTGTGCTGGTGGACCGGTTCGGTCGGAAGGCGGTCATTGTCCCCGCTACTTTGATTACTGGTCTGTCTATGCTGTTGTTCATGATTTCGCCGAGTTATGTCTGGTTCGTGGTCAGCTGTGTGGTTTGGGGTGTTGCTGCCTCTATTGGCGGTACTGCGCCAGCGGCTTATGCTGCGGACAGCGCCCCGCCTGGCATGAATGCGGCGGCCATGAGCACCTTTCGCATGGTGGGAGATCTCGGCTACGTAATTGGTCCCATTTTCCTCGGCTTCCTGGTCGACGTGCGAGGCCCGCAAACGGCGCTATTGGTGACCGCCGCCATTAGTGTACTGGCTGCATATTTGTTTTTTAAATACGCACCCGAGACTTACCGGTCAAATTTCTGAATAATTCGTTGATAGTTTTGAACTAGCGCCATTCCTTGGATCCCATTGGCCTCTGGTCTTAGAGTTTGGTTGATAATCAGGATGTCCTGCTGTGCCGCAAGGGCTTTTATGTTTATCTCTACCACATTCTTAACCAGATGATTGCTGATCAGCATATTGGAACGGTCCGTGATGGGTATTCCAACATGGTTGAAGCCTGAATGTCCCGCGGTCATAATAAAACTAGCAAGTTAGCCTTAACGTACAGGAAGAGATGTCATGACATTGGATCTACTCATTCGCGACGGCACAGTAGTAGATGGGTCCGGCATGCCACGCTTTCGCGCTGATGTGGGTATCCAAGATGGACGCATTGTAGAGATAGGGCGGATCCGTGCCACAGCCCGCCAAACTCTTGATGCAGATGGCCTGATTATTGCCCCGGGCTTCATTGATGGGCACACCCATATGGATGCCCAGGTCGCCTGGGATCCCATCGGCAGTTGTTCCTGCTGGCACGGGGTGACCACCGTTTTAATGGGTAATTGTGGATTTGCGCTAGCGCCTTGTAGAGAAGCAGATCGTGAATGGTACGCACGTTGTCTCGAAGCTGTCGAAGATATCCCGACCAACGCCATGTTGGCCGGTATTGACTGGACCTGGGAAACTTTCCCCGAATACCTGACCAATGTTGAACGCCTGCCCAAAGCTATGAACCACGGTACTTACATCGGCCATTCGGCGTTGCGCATGTATGTGATGGGGAACCGGGCCTTGGAAGAGACTGCGACCGAAGACGATTTGCAACAAATGGGTCGCGCGGTGCGGGAGGCTCTGGAGGCGGGCGCCATAGGGTTTTCCACCTCCATGGCGAGCACCCATGTCACGCCGGACGGTGGCCCTGTGGCTAGTCGTATCGCCGATTGGACAGAACTCGACTATTTAGCTGCGCAGATGGCCGATCTAAACTCTGGCATATTTCAGATTGGCCCTGATGTGGCCAGCGGCGAGGCGCAGCGTGTTTTTCTCGGCCGGTTACAAAAGGTGGCCCTGGATTGTGGCCGGCCAGTGATGTTTGGCACCATATCCACCCGTCAAGGCGCCGATCCCAATCCCTGGCGGTATCAACTTGACTATAT
>CAZDQC010000272.1:0-1637 GCA_964507245.1 uncultured Rhodospirillaceae bacterium | reverse complement strand
TGACGCCTTCACCAACTGTGCGCACTACGCCAGAAAAATCCCTACCCAGAACGTATGGGAACGACAAGTTAGCACCGCCATATATGTCCGAGCGCACTTTCCAGTCCGCCGCATTGACGCTGGCGGCGTGTACATCCACCACAACTTCGCCCTGGTCCGCCGTCGGGTCAGATATGTCGCCATAAATTAAAACTTCTGGTCCACCGATTTGTTCGATCATTGCTGCTTTCATGATTACCTCGCTGCTCATTCGAAGTTGGTTTATCTTGAGGAATTATTGGGGCTGAGTCCAATTCGAGGCCAGCACGCACAGGAATGGAACATGAGTTAATGCGACAATCTAGATTGCCCAGGGGCGGAGAGAATATCTTCATGAAAATCCGCGGCAAGCGGGCGGAAGTGGAGGCATTAGGGAAAACCCTCCTGGATTTATCTATCGGCGAGCCTAAGGGCCCGGCTCTGCTCAGTGCTCGACTAGCAGCCCGCGATGCGGTGATGAGTGAAGATGAGGCAATGCACGCGTATCAATATAACGACAGCGCGGCCGTGCCGGATTTCGCGCGCCGCTTCATCCGGGCCCACTTGAAGGCTGATCTACCCACGGAAGGTCTAGACTATGTGCCAATTTCGGGTATCAAACCGATCCTGGGTCTTCTACCTATCGCTTGTGGGTGCGCGCTAAGGGCGGTGACCGTGGCCACTATGACCAAACCTGGCTATCCCATTCCGGCCGACCAATGCGCATACCACATTAATGTAAGCCATTACGCCTTGCCCTTGAACATTGGGAACAGTTATCGGTTTTCCACAGAAGATATTGCGCCTGGCACAAGCTTGATCATGACTAACTACCCCCACAACCCGTCCGGCCAAATTGCCGACGTGGATTGGTGGCGAGCCCTGTGCCAATATTGCAGCGATAACGATGTTCGCTTGTTCAACGACGCCGCCTATATAGCCCTGTCTCACAGCGACGAATGCTCTACCTTGAGCCAGATCGCAGCAGACTTTCCTAATCTGTCGTGGGCTGAGGCTTTTACGGCTGCCAAGTTGATAGGCAATGGCACGGGCTGGCATGTGGGAGCCATGGCGGGTTCCACGGATTTTATTGGTGACCTCAAGGAAGTAAAGGGTAAGACCGACACCGGCTTTGTCGCCCCCATGGCGGCCGGTGTCCTGGCGGCTTTGGAAACAGACCAGGCTGGCATCGATGGATATCGCGCCATGTATGCCGAGCGGTTGGCCTTCCTGAGTGATCTGATGGTGGATTGTAGAATGCGGTTGGCCATAGAGCCCAGGGCTGGTTTTTTTACATTGTGGGACACACCGACGAAAGCCTTCGGTCAGGCCATCAACAGTGGGGAACAATTTAATTTTATGATGATCGAGCGTACCGGGGTAGTTGGCGTGCATTTTGGAGATGCCTTGCGTTACGCCGTATGTGCCGACATCGGCGCTATGGCCGACGACCTTCAAGCGGCTTTTCAAGCCGCTGATGTGTCGTATGAATAACTACGATCTACCAAATTGAGATCGTTAAGGAGGAGAACCAATGACGAGTCATGTAGAAAACAGCCTGACTGGCGCTGATATTCGCGCCCGGCTGGATCATCCAGTGGTCGACGCGGATGGCCATA
>CAZDQC010000271.1:0-1637 GCA_964507245.1 uncultured Rhodospirillaceae bacterium | reverse complement strand
TGACGCCTTCACCAACTGTGCGCACTACGCCAGAAAAATCCCTACCCAGAACGTACGGGAATGACAAGTCGGCACCGCCATATTCGTCCGAACGCACTTTCCAATCCGCCGCGTTGACGCTGGCGGCATGAATATCCACCACAACCCCGCCTGGATCCGCCGTCGGGTCAGGGACATCGCCATAGACAAAAACTTCTGGTCCGCCGTTTCGTTGGATCATTGCTGCTTTCATGATTGCCTCGCCGGTTATTCGAAGTTGGTTTATCTTGCGGAATTAATGTGGCTGAGTCCAATTCGAGGCCAGCACGCACAGGAATGGAACATGAGTTGATGCGACAATCTAGATTGCCCCGGGGCGGAGAAAATATCTTCATGAAAATCCGCGGCAAACGCGCGGAAGCGGAGGCGTTGGGACAAACCCTCCTGGATCTGTCTATAGGGGAACCTAAAGGTCCGGCTTTGCTCAGTGCCCGACTAGCGGCCCGCGATTCAGTGATGAGCGAAGATGAGGCAATGCACGCGTATCAATATAACGACAGCGCAGCCGTGCCCGGTTTCTCGCCCCGTTTCATCCGGGCCCACCTGAAGGCCGATCTGCCTAAGGACGGTGTCGATTATGTGCCTATTTCGGGCATCAAACCGATCCTGGGTCTTCTACCAATCGCCTGTGGGTGCGCGCTAAGGGCGGTGACGGTGGCCACCATGACCAATCCTGGCTATCCCATTCCGGCCGACCAATGCGCCTACCATATCAATGTCAGTCATTACGCCCTATCCTTGAACAGTGAAAACGCTTATCGCTTTTCGACAGAAGATATTGCGGCTGGCACAAACCTGGTCATGACCAACTACCCCCACAACCCGTCCGGCCAAATTGCCGACGTGGCTTGGTGGCGATCCCTGTGCCAATATTGTAGCGACAATGATATTCGGTTATTCAATGACGCGGCCTATATCGCTCTATCTCACAGCGACGAATGCGCCACCTTGAGCGAGATCGCAGTGGAATTTCCCAATCTGTCGTGGGCTGAGGCCTTTACGGCAGCCAAGTTGATCGGTAACGGCACAGGCTGGCATGTGGGAGCGATGGTGGGTTCCCGGGATTTTATTGGTGACATCAAGGAAGTAAAAGGCAAGACCGACACCGGCTTTGTTGCCCCCATGGCGGCCGGTGTCTTGGCGGCGTTGGAGACGGACCAGGCTGGCATAGATAGGTATCGCGTCATGTATGCTGATCGCTTGGCCGTCCTGCGCGATCTGATGGCGGATTGTAGAATGCGCTTGGCCATAGAGCCCAGGGCGGGTTTTTTCACATTGTGGGACACACCGACGAAGGCCTTCGGCCAGGCCATCAACAGCGGCGAGCAATTCAATTTTATGATGATCGAACGTACCGGAGTAGTCGGTGTGCATTTTGGCGATGCCTTGCGTTACGCGGTGTGTGCCGATGTCGGTGCCATGGCCGAAGACCTTCGCGCGGCTTTCCAAGCCGCTGATGTGTCGTATGAATAACGGCGATCTACCAAATTGAGATGGTTAAGGAGAAGAACCAATGACGAGCCATGGAGAAAACAGCCTGACGGGCGCTGATATTCGCGCCCGGCTGGATCATCCAGTGGTCGACGCGGATGGCCATA
>CAZDQC010000270.1:0-1661 GCA_964507245.1 uncultured Rhodospirillaceae bacterium | reverse complement strand
ACGTTACCCTGAAGCCGGATGGCGGCATGTCAATTTTTTACGATGCGGGACCGCCGACACCAGGTGCAGAACCCCTATTGGGCAAAATGCCGTGGCTAGAAGACCGACCGCATAGCTTTGCTTGCACCGGCTATAGAGCGCCCAACCTGACATTTTTTGGACGCATCGACTGTATTCGGCCTATGGTTGCTTGGCCGATTAGCGAAGCTCGCACGCAAGTCATAATCTACCATCTGTTTCCGGAGGAGTTTTTTGACCGGCGGGATTTTGAGGACATCCTCCAAATCTATTACGACTATCAAATTCTGGTTCTGGAAGAAGACCGCGTGATGATCGAGTCAATGCAGCGGGCCATGAATTCACCGGCATATGAACCGGGGCGGATGAGTACTCTGGAAAAACCGATGCATAATTTTCTCAATGGTTACCTAAATCGCCTATATGGCAGCACGCCCGGGAAATCTCTTAAATGACCTCGGGTCTCGCGGCGGCAGCGGAGGTGCTAGTCCGGGATTATATGGCGGTTCGACCCGGAGAGAACGTTCTAATTACAGCCGACACCGCAGGTAATAGTTCCGTTTGGCAGGCAATTCTGACGACGGCCCAACAGGCTGATGCGCAGGCTGCGCTTATGCTGTTGCCACAGTTGCCTTTTCAAGGACGATTGGCTGATCCCTATTTGACGCCACCTCTGTCCGGCGCGGTATTAGCGTCGGATGTCTGGATCGACCTGACCTTTCCTTACCTCGCAGGATCGGAGCTCTACGACAACGCGATGAAGACAGGTAAAGTACGATATTTGCTTGGCGGCGACATGACGGCCGAAGGTCTAACGCGATTGTTCGGGAGAGTTGATCTGGACAAGTATTATGCAGTCCATAAAGCCTTCGATAAATTGATCAATGAGGCTATTGGGAAGCCCATACGAATTACCGATTGTGCCGGCACTGATGTCGAATTCAAGCTTGGCAAACGCGGCTTTGAGAAGCCCCGGCGAGCCGATAATCCCGGAAGCTACCTCGTCCCCGGGTCCTGTACTATGTTTCCAGAGGTAGAGAGCGTTCATGGCCGAATCCGCGTTGGCTCGGTATTCCATGAATACTACACAACCTTGGCGGAACCGATGCTTTTGGAAATTGATGGTAAAATCAAAGCACTACACGGCGGCGGTAACGAACGCTTCGTCGCCGACCGGGCGCTGCGCCGTGCCGCAGGTGGTGAATACGGTTACATCATACATTTTACCCATGGCATCCATCCTGCTGCACGCGTGACTGGCGAGTCGTTTATTGAAGATATGCGCGCTACGGGGAATGATGCTATCGGCATGGGGCTGCCATGGTGGGAACCGGGCGGCGGTGAGAACCACCCTGATGCAATTCTCTATATGCAAAATATCGAATTGGATGGTCAGCGTTTTGTCGAAGATGGCGCCATTGTTGCGCCTTCCGCACTCGCCAAGGTTGCAGGCGAGCTTGAGCCGCTTTTCCGTTAGGGCGAGAGCATGAAGCCCGCCTCCTTCGACTTCCGCGCACCTGTTGACCTTGCCGGCGTGCTTGACCAGCTTGCGGTGTACGGTGATGACGCGCGCATATTGGCAGGCGGACAAAGTTTGGTGCCCCTTATGAATCTGCGAATGGTGCAGCCAGCCGTGCTGATCA
>CAZDQC010000269.1:0-1708 GCA_964507245.1 uncultured Rhodospirillaceae bacterium | reverse complement strand
AGAACTGTCAAAACGCTTCGGAAGCCCCAATTCTTGCCTATCGAGTTGCAAAGCTTCAAAGGGGTCGGGAGTAGGCATTGACGTCTATCGGTATTAACCCGTCCATACCGGCGACCGTTTCTCGATGAAAGCTGTCAGGCCTTCTCGAAAATTATCGGTACCAGCCAGGCGGGCCACGTGTTCTCGTTCCAGGGCCATGCCGTCGTCGAAATTCATGACGCCGCCAAGGGTTATGGTTTGGCGAATCGCTGCCAGTGCTTCGGGCGGCTTGGTGGCCAGGGATTCGCCGTAGGCCTGTACTTTGCTGCGCAGTTCGTCGGGGGCCACCAAGGTGTCGACCAGGCCCATATCAAAGGCTTCTTGCGCGCTGATCATCTCGCCGTCGTAGAGCAATTTGATTGCTTGCGGCCGGCCGACTAGTCGGGCCAGGGCCTGGGTGGCCCCAACGGGGGGAATGTAGTTGATGTTGATTTCCGGCTGGCCCAGGCGGGCGTCCGTGGCCGCGAAACGCAGGTCGCAATGCAAGGTGATCTCCAATCCACCGCCCACCGCTGTACCATGGATTGCCGCCAGTAAGGGTTTGTCGGAATGGCGCAGGGTATAGACGAGGGCATGAGCCAGGTCAGCCCAGTCGGCCAATTCCGCTCGACCCATCTTGGCGAAAACTGGGATGTCGGCGCCGGCAGAAAAGAAACGTCGTAGAGCGCTGCCGATCACGATGACTCGTACATCAGCGTTTTTCAGGTGATCCTGAACGCCTGCATGGGTTTCCCGCACCATCTTCCAATCCATGGCGTTGATTGGGGGGCGGGCATAATCCACCCAGCCAACGCGGTTTTTTACATGTAATTCAACGTGTTCATACTCTGCCATTTTACCTCGCCATCCCGGCTGCTAATTTGCCCCCTATTGTAATCGGAAATGCAAGCCGACATGAATTCCTTCTACTTTAAACCCACCGACCTGCCGCCCGGGGCGGCAGATATGCGAACCGAGTTTCGTCCCTTTTTAGCTAGGAATTTGGGTGATAATCCTTCCCATTTGCGGGCCAGATTCTGGACCGGCTATGTCGAAGCAATTTCAGTCAAAGTGGGTCAGGTCAGATTTCTGGGCCTAACGTGCCCAAGGGAAATTGATGGCCACCGGCACACGATCTTTGAACGCTATGTGAGGTTGGAGGAGATGTTGGCCTAGGGCGCTCCGGTCTCGGCCCACATTTATTATCCGATCAAATTTTGCAAGCTCGTACCTGTTGATTGAATTTGTCAACAACTATAAATGTCGTTTATCACAAATTGTGACGTCATCTTTTTTGGTTAGTAAAACCAGAACCATCCACAACATGCAAAGACAAAAGCAGTTGCTATTCCTTTAACAATCTCCGATACATCTTACCAGTCGCGCTAAGCGGTAGTTCGTCGCGAAACTCGATAATACCCGGCACTTTGTACCCAACCAGATGTTGCTTGCAGAAGGCAACAATATCGCATTCAGCTACTCGATCTCGTTGGTCTTCCTTTAGCACAATGCATGCCTTGACGACCTCGCCCCAATAATCGTCAGCCTGACCGACAACGCCAACTAGGCGAACAGCCGGGTGACTGTATATCACCTCTTCCACTTCGCGCGGCCAAATCTTGTAGCCAGCTCTGTTGATCAAGTCTTTCTTGCGATCGACGATGGAGAAATAACCTTCTGCATCCATCTG
>CAZDQC010000268.1:0-1740 GCA_964507245.1 uncultured Rhodospirillaceae bacterium | reverse complement strand
ATATCGCGTCCATCCTTTCCCAGCAAACCAACCGCAAGCGGTATTCGCATAGGCTGTTTATCTACCATGTCGGGTGTAGCAGGTAGGTTCTGACTCACCTTTAATTGGTAAGTTTGTGAGTCAGAGTCGTAAATTCCCTCTACCTGCAGTTCCGGTGTTCCGGCCTGACTGTACCATAGCTTGAACTGCTCCAGATCGGCGCCGTTGGCATCCGCCATAGCGGCCAAAAACTCGTCCGTGGTCACTGCCTGGCCATCATGGCGCTCAAAGTACAGATCCATTCCCTTGCGGAACCCGTCCTCACCCAACAGAGTTTGATACATCCCTATCACCTCGGCGCCCTTATCGTAGACCGTAGCAGTATAAAAATTGTTGATCTCGATATAGCTTGCGGGCCGCACCGGATGGGCCAGAGGGCCGGCGTCTTCGGGAAATTGTGCCGCGCGTAATACCCTAGCATCCTTGATACGCTGCACTGCAGCCGAACGCATATCAGCGGAAAATTGCTGATCACGAAAAACCGTCAGACCCTCCTTCAGGCTCAGTTGAAACCAATCCCGACAGGTAACCCGGTTGCCCGTCCAATTGTGGAAATATTCATGGGCTATGATCGCTTCGATGTTGGCATAGTCATCGTCGGTGGCGGTTTCGGGATCGGCTAGGACGTACTTAGCGTTGAATACATTAAGACTTTTGTTCTCCATGGCTCCCATGTTGAAATCGTTGATGGCGACGACGTTGAACAGATCTAGGTCATATTCAAGGCCGTATTTCTCTTCGTCCCATCGCATGGAACGCTTCAAGGCGTCCATGGCATAGCCACAACGACCCTCGTTACCGGGATCGGTATAGATACGCAATGCGACTTGGCGCCCTGACTGTGTGACAAAGCCATCTTCCAGCCAATGTAGATCTCCAGCTACGAGGGCGAACAAGTATGATGGTTTCGGAAATGGATCATCCCAGATGGCGTAATGACGCCCATTATCCAAATCACCACTGTCTACCAGATTGCCGTTTGACAGCAAGATAGGACAGGCTGCCTTAGCCGCTCGAATGGTCACCCGGTATGTGGTCATAACGTCAGGTCGGTCAGGAAAATAAGTAATTCGGCGAAATCCTTCTGCCTCGCACTGTGTACAAAATATGCCATCCGACTGGTAAAGGCCTTCAAGACTGGTATTGCCAGCTGGGGCTATTTTAGTCACGATGTTCAATCTGAAAAGTTCCGGAACGGCAGCTATACTTAAGCCACCCTGGTCTACAAAAAATTCGCTGCCGGACAATTCTGTTCCATTCACGGACAAAGAAACTAGCTCCATATCCTCGCCATCCAGACGCAGAGCCGCCTGATCATCACCGTGATCAGCGTTGCGGCGCATTAATAAATCCGCCGCGACTATTGTGTCTTGGGGCTGCAAATCGAAGTGCAGTTCAACCTGCTCAACCAAGTAGGCAGGCGGCCGATAATTCTTTAGATACGTCGCTTTTGGTATGTCTTTTGCCATGTGTTCCTTTGCACGTGTCCCTCGTCGCCATATTCGCCGTTAGCGTTCAGCCGCAGAGCATTGAGCAAAGAGCCCAATCTCTTTCTTCATAAGTCTGCGCACAGTAACACTGATGGTTTTGCACTACGCAGTGTAGTGGGAGCAGAGGCGCTAATTCGGGCCGTCATTCGTCTGTTTCCTTCTATTACTACACCGGCTTGCACCCTACGGTGGCGACAACCGCCAGTAGTTG
>CAZDQC010000267.1:0-1799 GCA_964507245.1 uncultured Rhodospirillaceae bacterium | reverse complement strand
GGTCAAAATGATAGATGGCGTTCATATGTTGAGCAATTCCCCAATTCAAAACAAATACATCAATCAAACACCGTCATCCGGGGCGATGGCAGAAAAGGCGGGGCGGTTTTTCCCGTCTGCGATAACCCACGATTCCCGTCATACCATGCCCTACGGAATTTATGTTGAATCGGCCTATGGGTCGCGAAAACAGGACGTGGATGGCAACGAGTATGTCGACTATTTCGGTGGCCATGGAGCCTTGATGTTGGGGCACCGGAACGCCGAGGTTGAGGCGTGCATCCAGGAGGCATTGGCTGCAGGCACGCATTTTGGATCTTCCCACCATTTTGAGGTTGACTGGGCTGAAGCCGTACAAAAATTGATGCCCTCAGCCGAGCGAATCCGCTTCACGGCATCCGGGACAGAGGCAACTTTACTTGCCATGCGCCTAGCACGTGCCTTCACGGGCCGAACCCGAATCGCCAGGTTCCGCACTCATTTCCATGGCTGGCATGATCACATGGCTTTCGGCGTCAGCAACCATTTTGACGGCAGCGCTACGCCCGGCGTATTGCCACAAGTGGCCGCCCAGGTAGTACTGTTGGATCCTGACGACATTGATAGTGTCGCGGCGACGTTTGAACGGGAAGATGACATCGCCGCTGTAATTTTGGAGCCCACAGGCGGTGGGGGCGGCATGTCTCCTTTGGCACCTGGCTTTGTTGAACGGTTGCGCGAAATCACCAAACAACATGGTGTCTTACTTATCATGGACGAAGTAGTCACAGGTTTTCGCGTGCATAAAGGTGGGGCCCAGGGACTATATGAGGTTGTGCCTGATTTAAGTAGTCTGGCGAAAATTCTTGCCGGAGGACTGCCGGGTGGCGCCGTAGCGGGCCGGGCAGAAATTTTAGATCACCTGGATTTTCAGGCGGCCGCAAATCGTGAATTTGAAAAAATCCACCATCCGGGCACCTTTAATGCTAATCCCCTCTCCGCGGCGGCGGGGACAAAGACTTTGGAGATAATTGCTGATACGGACGCGGTTGAACGAGCAGGGATCTTCGGCGGGACGCTGCGATCCAGATTGAACCAGGTTTTTGCCGATGCTGGACTCGGGTGGGCTGCCTATGGCCAAGGTGCCAGTTTTTTTATTTACTTAAATCCTAACGAACTGCCGATCGATCCTTTGAATTTTGATCCTTTGGCGGTGCCCTATCAGGATATTAAATCAAAACCCCCGGGCCTACTTAATAAGCTTCGGCTAGCTTTGCTCATAGGTGGTGTAGATATCTCCGGTTCAGGTGGCGGCGTAATTTCGGCGACCCATGACGAAGCGGATTTGGAACAGACGGTTACTGCTTTCGACCAAGCCGCAGCAATGCTGATTTCTGAAGAAGATCTGCCTCGAACCTAAAATAGATCCGCCAGAAGTTCGTATGAACGCAACCGATCTTGGAAATCATGGGTGTTGGTCACGATGACCAATTCTTCAACGCCATGGGTTGCCGCAAGTGCTGTCAACTTTCGCTTTATCGTATTTGGCGACCCGGCGATGGTCTGCTTTAGGTGTGCTTCCAACAAGCGTCTCTGTGGTGGAGTGTAAAGTGTGTCCCGCACAGCCTGCGGCGTCGGTATGGGCCCCGGTATTCTTGTGCGCTGATTGACGAGAAATCCTGCATGACTGAGCGCGATATTGGTCGCAGATTTTTGCGTCTCGGCGCAAATGACAAATAGGCAGATGGAACCCTGCGGCTTAGATTCAGCGGTGACCGGTGTGTATTGCCTGCGGTAGAATTCCATCGCCTTTACGCTGT
>CAZDQC010000266.1:0-1839 GCA_964507245.1 uncultured Rhodospirillaceae bacterium | reverse complement strand
CAGAAGCCCGGTGGGGCTAGGGGCAAATCGCAGGACAGGAGATTGTGGCAATAGCGAGCCTATTGGCTATCAGATGGACAAATGATTGTTCAGGAGGATACCACGTCGGGTGATAAATTCACGGTCCTAGTAGCCGGATCTGTCATCATCGAGCAAGGTATACGGGCCGCTAAGGACATCGTTGTCGTAACCAGGCAGTACTTGAGTCCGGGAATGAACATCACCAGTATGGCAGAGCAAATGGTCCAATCGGGTCTGAACACCCAGACCCCGTCGCAACAGTAAATAGTGCAATACCTACGTCTATCAAAGGAACACAGACACGTGGTGAAAAAGAACTATAAGGATGGCAACATCGGCGCCAGGTCCCGCCAAGGATGTTTCGATTGTCCAGATATGGGTTTCTCCAACTATTGTCCAACAATGGTCGCCTGGTCGAACGCTGAGCCAGACCTTTTGGACCAGAAGCGGCCCGTTGGCCCTACGCCGGCAGACGTTTAAGCCTTGGAAGACGGATTTCACCAAATCGCCCGAATGGAACCGAGATTTGCCGCAGTTTTGCGGCAACATGGCGAGCCACCATCGCGAAAAAGGCCTGGTGGATTCGAAACAGTCCTCAAGACTATCGTGCAGCAACAAGTCTCTCTCGCTTCCGCCAACGCAATTTGGGGGCGGTTGCGAAAAGGCCTGGACCGGGTCAACGCCAGCGCCGTGCTAGCCTTGGATGAGGATGATTTGCGTGGCTTTGGCCTATCAAGAGCAAAAGCCATCTGTGCTCGCAGTTTAGCTGAAGAAGTCGTGTACGGCCGACTAAATTTCCGCAAATTGCCACACTTGAAAGACGAGGATGTCATTGTATCCCTAACCCGGATCAAAGGTATCGGCCGTTGGACAGCCGAAGTTTACCTACTTGGTGCGTTGCAGCGTCCGGATATTTGGCCGGCCGCTGATGTGGCCTTGATGGAAGGCATTCGCGATCTATTGGAGCTTGACTCCCGACCCACCATGAAAGAAATGCTAGTGTTGGCACAACCCTGGCGTCCCTACCGTACCTTCGCAGCGCGCACAACATGGCTGCATTACAGACACATGACAAACCGTGGTACGGTGGCCTAGATGGCCGTAAAATTTTTTACCTGGAAAAATTGGCGCAAAATTGCCAAAATCCGATGAATCGATTGTTCTAGTTGGGTATGTTCTAGTCTGAATTATATAGGAAGGTCATGGAGGCCACACTTGAACGCAGCCCCGCTTTGGTGCTCAACGCCGATTTTCAGCCGTTGAGTTATTATCCATTATCCTTATGGTCCTGGCAGGATGTGGTTAAAGCAGTATTCCTTGAGCGTGTGCAAGTACTCTCGGCCTATGACCGGGTCATCCATTCACCTAATTTCGTCATGGACCTGCCTTCCGTTGTGGCGCTAAAACGGTATATCCAACCGGCTAAATTCCCTGCTTTTACACGTTTTAACCTATTTTTGCGGGACCGGTTCATTTGCCAATACTGCGGCGCCAAGCATGACCTGACGTTTGATCATGTCGTTCCCCGCAGCCGGGGTGGCCGCACTACCTGGGAAAACGTCGTCGCCGCCTGCGCGCCTTGCAATCTGCGTAAGGGCGGGCGAATGTCCATAGACTGCGGCATGCGACCCCGAAAGGCCCCCAATCGCCCCACAGTTCGACAACTGCATGATCGGGGCCGTGCTTTTCCGCCCAATTATTTGCACGAAAGCTGGAGTGATTTCCTCTACTGGGATACAGAACTGGAGGCCTGATGGACCGGCTTTACGATGCCTCTCCAGTAGTCATGCGCGTAGATCCGGCGGCCGCCCTTAATCG
>CAZDQC010000265.1:0-2003 GCA_964507245.1 uncultured Rhodospirillaceae bacterium | reverse complement strand
TGACACAAGATCATGTGTCCGCTGTTTCCAAGGCGGGTGTTTTGAACGCCATAATCACAGAAACTCCCGAGGTTGCGCTGGCCATGGCGGATGCTTCAGACGCACGACGGGCAAAAGGTTCGGTTGGTGCCTTGGAAGGAATACCCCTAGCAATCAAGGATATTTTTTGCACGCGGGACGTGTTGACCACAGCCGGTAGTCATATTCTTGATGACTTCAGGCCGCCGTACGAAAGTACGGTTTCCGCCAATCTGTGGAATGCTGGTGCGGTGATGCTGGGGAAAACTAACATGGATGAATTCGCCATGGGATCGTCCAACGAAACCTCCTACTACGGTGCGGTGCAAAATCCCTGGCGCCGTAGGGGCGACAACCAGGCCCTGGTTCCTGGAGGCTCGTCTGGTGGATCCGCCGCCGCTGTGGCCGGGCGATTTGCCATGGCTGCGACAGCGACGGACACCGGAGGTTCCATACGTCAGCCCGCAGCCTTTACCGGTACCGTGGGCTGTAAACCCACCTATGGACGCTGTTCCCGTTGGGGCGTAGTTGCCTTCGCCTCTTCCCTTGATCAGGCAGGGCCAATAACCCGCGATGTGCAGGATAATGCCATCATGCTGGGTGCTATGGCCGGGCATGACCCTAAGGATTCGACCTCCGCAAAAATTGACCTTCCAGATTTCGAGGCGGCAATTACGGGCGATATTCGCAACCTAAAAATCGGCGTGCCGAAAGAATATGTTCTTGATGGCATGCCTGGCGAAATCGAAAAATTATGGCATAAAGGCATTGGCTGGTTGAAGGACGCGGGCGCTGAGATCGTCGATATTTCGCTACCCCATACAAAATACGCACTGCCAGCCTACTACATCGTTGCTCCAGCGGAGGCGTCATCCAATCTTTCTCGTTATGATGGCGTGCGGTTTGGTCTACGAGAACCGGGCGAAGACCTGAATAATATGTACAAGAACACTCGTGCTGCCGGATTTGGTAAAGAGGTATGCCGCCGGATTTTGATCGGTACCTATGTGCTGTCTGCAGGCTACTACGACGCCTATTACCTAAAGGCCCAAAAAATCCGCCGTCTTATCGCCCAAGATTTCCGTGAAATTTACAAGACTGTCGACGCTATCCTAACGCCGTCGGCACCGTCAGCGGCATTTCCTTTTGGTGACAAGACCGATGATCCAATAGCTATGTATCTCAACGACGTGTTCACTGTGCCTGCAAACTTGGCTGGATTACCCGGAATATCCGTTCCAGCTGGCTTATCAGAAGATGGCTTACCCCTGGGTTTGCAGGTGCTGGCTCCCGCCTTTGACGAAGAAACCATGTTCCGTGTCGCTGGCGTCGTCGAGGAAGCCGCATGTTTCACTGCGGAGCCGGAAAGATGGTGGTGGGAAGCCTCATGACTGATCTAATCGAAGGTGCCACCGGTCCTTGGGAAGTTGTGGTGGGTTTGGAAATTCACGCCCAGGTAACATCTAATTCAAAACTGTTTTCCGGAGCTGGCACGGACTTTGGGGCGGAACCAAACACCCTTGTCAGTTTAGTTGACGCAGGCATGCCCGGTATGTTGCCCGTAATCAATGAAAAGGCGGTTGAACAGGCTGTGCGTAGTGGTTTGGGATTGAATGCTAAGATCAACACCTATTCGGTATTTGACCGGAAGAATTATTGGTACGCGGATCTACCTCAAGGCTATCAGATTTCACAATACCTCCAACCTATTGTGGGAGAAGGCGTGGTCAGCGTCGATCTGGATGACGGCCGAACGGTAGATGTGGAGATAGAACGGCTGCATCTGGAACAGGATGCTGGAAAACTGATCCATGATCAGCACCCGCTAAAGTCCCACGTAGATCTAAATCGATCTGGCGTCGCGTTGATGGAAATTGTATCAAAACCCGATATTCGTTCCGCCGAACAGGCCGGCGCCTATGTGCGTAAAGTGCGTGCGATCTTGCGTTATCTGGGTTCCTGCGACGGCAATATGGAACAGGGCA
>CAZDQC010000264.1:0-2035 GCA_964507245.1 uncultured Rhodospirillaceae bacterium | reverse complement strand
CTCCCTCACCTCAAAGATCAAGCCGAATTTTTAAATAATTCCCGGCCAATCAACATGCGCCTAATTTCCGATGTGCCGGCACCAATTTCATAAAGTTTAGCATCGCGCAAGATCCGGCCTGTGGGAAATTCGTTGGTATATCCATTTCCACCCAAAGCTTGCACCGCTTCCAGCGCCATCCAGGTGGCCTTTTCCGCTGCATAGAGAATTACGCCAGCGGCATCCGTGCGGGTGGTGTCGCCCCGATCACAGGCCTGGGCTACCATATAAACATAGGATTTCGTGGCGTTCATGGTGGTGTACATGTCGGCAATTTTGCCTTGCATTAGTTGGAATTCACCAATCGGGCGGCCGAACTGTTCTCGTTCGTGCACATAAGGCATAACCACATCCATGCAGGCCTGCATGATGCCAAGCGGGCCAGCAGAGAGTACCAGTCGCTCATAATCCAGTCCGCTCATTAAAATGCGTACGCCTTCGCCTTGGTGACCAACAACGTTCTCCTCTGGCACAGCGCAGTCTTCGAATATTAGTTCGCATGTGTCAGAGCCGCGCATGCCCAGCTTGTCTAGCTTTTGTGCCGTTGAGAAACCCTTAAACCCTTTTTCAATTAGAAACGCGGTAATGCCGTGCGGCCCCGCGTCGGGATCAGTCTTTGCGTAAACCACCAGGATATCGGCCTCAGGTCCATTGGTGATCCACATCTTATTGCCGTTCAGGATATAATGGTCACCCCGCTTTTCTGCCTGCAGACGCATTGAGACTACGTCCGAACCAGCACTCGGTTCACTCATAGCCAGAGCGCCCACATGTTCGCCACTGATCAATTTTGGCAAATATCGAGTCTTTTGATCCTTGCTGCCCTGGCGGCGGATCTGATTTACGCAAAGGTTCGAATGGGCGCCGTAACTGAGCCCCACCGATGCAGAGGCACGACTGATTTCCTCCAACACCACGCAATGTTCAAGATAGCCCAACCCAGCACCACCGTATTCCTCCTCCACTGTGACGCCAAGAACACCAAGGTCACCCAATTGCGGCCAAAGATCGCGAGGAAATATATCGCTTGAATCTATGTCAGCGGCGCGCGGGGCTATTTTGTCGGCGGCAAAACTAGCTACGCTGTCGCGTATCATGTCGGCGGTCTCGCCTAACCCGAAATCAAACGCGGGTAATGCATTGGGGATCATAGCGAGCCTTCCTTCCTGTTTCATCTGACGCGTTGATATCGCCTGCAACAGCCGCCGCCAGTATTAGATAAACATAAGCCAGAAAAATTAAAATTCAAAAAATACAGAAGATACATGATTTACATGGCCCAGCAATTGTCGCTGGAAGATTACCACCGACCCGCCCATGATGGGACATGGCTAATTTGCAGTTGAGCATTCTTGATCAGTCACCCATTCCGGCCGGCGACAGCCCTGCGGACGCCATTGCCGCCTCGGTCCAGCTAGCTCAGCATTGTGATCAATTAGGCTACCAACGGTATTGGCTGACCGAGCATCATTGCAACCCGGCTCTGGCCGGATCAAGCCCAGAAATACTAATAACCCGGATCGCAGCTCTGACAAAAAATATGCGTATTGGCGCCGGGGGTGTGATGTTGAACAATTATTCACCCCTAAGAGTCGCAGAAAATTTCAAAGTGCTGCATTCCTTGTATCCTGGACGAATTGATCTTGGCCTAGGGAGGGCTATTAATGGCAGCCAACGAACGAGCAATCCTCTTGTGGCTAATCGCGGTTCCGCCGATGGCACATCATATTTAAAACAAATTCGGCAGCTTCTTGAAAACTTTAATGATGGTGGTGATAATACAGCGTCTCAGAATACTGATGGACAACCTCCGAAATCAGGTGTGCCAGAAATCTGGTTATTGGGTTCGTCGATAATATCAGCTGGCTACGCGGCGGAACTTGGCCTCCCGTTTTCTTTTGCCCATTTTATCAACCGGGGGGACGGCGTAAAGGCGATGGAATTCTACCGCAGGCAATACACACCGGTCGCTGCTGAACCTAAGCCACAGGGTTCC
>CAZDQC010000263.1:0-2041 GCA_964507245.1 uncultured Rhodospirillaceae bacterium | reverse complement strand
TTTGCGAAGGGCTTGGGCGATGGGTGAAACCCAGCTAACTTCACCTTGATCATGACGAGCCTCATCAACGCCGACAATGCGAACGGAACGCGCTTGGCCTTTGCTATCCTCGTAGGTTACATTAGCACCAAAGAAGACCTGATCATGGTTCTTTTGCTGCGTGACGTCGACGACCACACCGATTTCTAAGCGCTTTATTAGATAGCGTATCCGTCGGTCTATTTCCCGTAGTCGTTTCTTGCCATAAAGATAATCACCATTTTCCGAGCGGTCACCATTGCTGGCAGCCCAGGAGACTACCTCGACCACTTTTGGTCTTTCCACCCGGCGCAGATGGTTAAGTTCGTCTGTTAGGCGACCATGTCCCTCCGGTGTCAGGTAATTTTTTGTTCCTGATGGTAGGTAATTAAAATCTTCGGGTAGATCCTCAGTCTCAGGTTCCTTAGTGAATGCCTTGCTCATAATCATGAAATTCCACAGTAGATATTCTGCTATGATTTAGACTATCTGTGGATCGAAGTCCAAGACGCCAAGAATGGGAGACACCTTTGGAGTATGCCAGTGTTGAGGAAGCTAAGGACAGCGACGGTCTTCGCATCGCCCTGACTATGGGAGTGCCTGGCCCCTGGAGCCAGGCTGCCAAGTATCTCTTTGAATTCAAGGGCGTCCCATTCATGGCGGTAGGGCAAAAGGGTGGGCGCGATAACCCGGATTTGTTTAAATGGACTGGCCATAGAAATGCGCCGGTGGCCGTCTTTAATGACGAACCCCCACGCTCAGGGTGGCACGAGATCATTATGTTGGCGGAACGCATCGCGCCGCGACCGACTCTGGTGCCGGTAATCTCGTCAGCGCGGGCGGAGATGTTTGGCCTGATTACTGAGATTGCTTCAGAAGGTGGTTTGGCCTGGCTGCGGCGATTGCGTTTGATCGAAATTCTTTATGGTGCCGCGTCCAGCGATCCTCGAGCACGAAAGGGGCCGGATACCCTCGCTAACCGCTATGGTTACTCTCCTGACGCGGCGGTGGAGGCGGAGGGGGGATGTAAAAATATTTTGGCGATGCTTTCGGAGTGCTTGAGGAAGCAGGCCGATAGGGGAAGTGAATATTTTGTCGGCGATAGTTTTACAGCGGTCGACCTGTATTGGGCATGTTTCTCACAATTTGTGGCACCTATGCCCGAGGACATTAATCCTATGCCACCACTGTTGCGCTCGGCATATGAACTGCCAAACTCGCTGAGCGTTGACCCAATTCTCATTGCTCACCGAGACCTAATGTATGGGCGGCACTTGAGTTTGCCGCTGGAATTTTGAGAGGGTATAGGACGTGAAAATTCTGGGTATTTCTGGAAGTTTGCGAGCCGGTTTGCTCTGTGGGGTTTAACTGCGATTTCTATTTTAGGACTTCAGTTTCTGGGGACTGTTTGATTGGGGATTACCCAGTCGAAGCCAAGCATCTACATCAAAAATTCATTGATTCAAGAGGTTGCGGCTTTCGCTTGGAAGGCGTAGCGTGAGACCATCCAGCTCTGCGGTCATTATGATTTGACAACCCAGGCGCGACGTGCGGCGTAGACCATAGACAAGATCAAGCATATCTTCCTCCTCCTCCGCGGGGCGGGATAGCTTACCGGACCAACTTGGGTCCACAATTACATGGCAAGTAGAACACGCCATATTACCCTCGCAGGCGCCTTCCATGTCCAGACGGTGGCGAACGGCGATCTCCATGACCGAGTCGCCTGCCGGTGCCTCAACCACCCATTGTTGGGTGCCGTCAGGGGAGATGAATACGATATGAGGCGTCGGCCTGCTCACGTCACCTTAGGCGGCGCTGGCGTGAGAGGAATTGCGCTTGAAGATCAGGCTCCAAGTCTCCACAAAACGGTTGATTTCATCCTCTGTCGTGCTACGGCCCAGACTGATACGGATAGCCGTCATGGCCTCGTCCAACTCCATGCCCATGGCATCCAAGACATGACTGGCTGACACCTTGCCAGATGAACAGGCGGAACCGGCGCTTACAGAGATGCCTGCTA
>CAZDQC010000262.1:0-2104 GCA_964507245.1 uncultured Rhodospirillaceae bacterium | reverse complement strand
TGACCAAGGCAAGATGGGAAATATCATCGGTATGGCATTAATGGCGGAGGCACTTGGCAAAAATATCCAAGACATGGGCACGACGACGTTCCGTCCACCCTATACACCAGTCAGCTTGGGTGCTCTGGGTGGCCGTCATGTTGACAGTAATTTTCGGCCTATTCGCCGCACACCATTACATGACTGGAACCTATCTAATGGCGCCATAATGACACTAGCGGGTTTGTGGCAGCGACCCTGGTATTTCCCCCGTGAAGGTGAAGCTATAAAGGATGCATATATCCGCGAGGCAACGATGGCTCGTAAATCCGTCGGTCTTTGCGATATCACTTCACTAGGGAAAATTGCCGTGCAAGGACCCGATACTACCGAGTTCTTGAACCGGATTTATACCAACTCATTCGCTAAGCTTTCCGTCGGCAAGGCTCGCTATGGCATCATGTTGCGAGACGACGGCATGGTCATGGATGACGGCACCTGCTGGCGGCTAACCGAGACCGACTACTTCATGACAACTACCACGGCCCATGCGGCGACGGTCATGGTTTGGCTGGAAGAGCTTTTGCAAGTGCGCTGGCCTGACCTAAAGGTCCACGTCACATCAGTATCTGATCAGTGGGCCGGTTGCGCCGTCGCCGGACCCAATTCCCGCGCCATCCTTGAAACCTGCGTCACCGATCCTGCCTTGGTCTCCAACGAAGCCTGTCCGTTCATGGGAGTGATTGAAACGACATTGAGCGGTGCCATTCCAAGCCGTATTGCACGGATTAGCTTTTCTGGCGAATTGGCGTTCGAGGTTTATGTACCGTCCGATTATGGACCGAGCATGATGGACCTGCTTTTCAATGCTTCTAAACCACTGGACGGCTGCCTTTACGGCCTGGAAGCCCTGGGAACGCTGCGCATTGAAAAGGGGCACGTTACCGGGGCCGAACTGGATGGCCGCGTTACCATCGAGGATGCCGGGCTCGGCAAGATGGCCTCGAAACAAAAATCTTATGTTGGCGACGTGCTGCGCAAACGCCCTGTAATGGTAGACAAAAACCGTCCACGCCTGGTTGGTATCTTTCCCAAAGATCGAACTCAAAGCATTAACGCCGGCACCATCTTGTGCAAACCCGAAAGCGTTTCTGGGTTTGGTGAAGGTTGGATCACCGGTGCCACGTATTCACCAGCGCTGGGCCACTGGATAGGTATTGGCTTTATTTCTGGTGGATTTGAAAAATGGATCGGGAAAACAGTTATCGTGGCTGACCCGGTTCGGGACAAAAATATAAACGTTGAAATTGTGTCGCCACACATGTTTGATTCGGCGGGAGAACGGCTACATGCCTAGCAAACCCATCAAACGTGTATCCGCCTTAACGTCTCACTATACTCGTGGCCGTTTTGCTGCAGATGGAAACATAGGCGTAACTCTCCAAGAAGTGCCAGACCTTACCCTCTGGCAGATAGCCGCATGGCCTGACAGTCTTGACGAAATAAGTTCAAAAACTGCCGAAGCTATTGGGGTTGAGGCGGCACCCGGCCCTGGAAGGGCTGCAATCCAAGGCAACCAAGCATTATTGCGCGTCGAGCCGCTAAAATTCTGGTTTACCGGAGGTACCGCGCCGCAAATTTCGCCCAGCAAGGGCGCTATCCTCGATCTATCCCACTCTCGCACCCACCTGCGAGTTACGGGTCCCCAGGCGCAAGATTTACTAAACCGCTATTTACCTCTGGATTTACGTAACCAATCCTTCTTTTCCGGCGCAGTTGCGTCTACGGCGTTCCACCATGTCGGCATAACTTTGTGGCGATCGCCATCCGGCTTCGAACTGTTTCTACCACGTAGTTTCGCTCTTTCTTTGTGGAAACTATTGCGCCAAGGCGCGGCACAGTTTGGTTACGAGGTTACGTAATTACAGAGGGCCGGTGATAGATCCTGTCCAAGTATGTCGATCGTCTGATCGTCCCTTTGCTGAATTAAGTTGATCACCCCCAGGGTTTCTAGTGGCGTGGAGTAATTAACCAATCCTCAATTTTTGGACAATAATCAGATAGCTCTGAAGCAACTGCAGGAAATTCTTCAATTTCTTTACGCCAGTTCAATAGATCCTTTGGC
>CAZDQC010000261.1:0-2127 GCA_964507245.1 uncultured Rhodospirillaceae bacterium | reverse complement strand
GAGGTTCAAATCCTCTCACTCCGACCAAATGAGGTCAGGTCTATGTCAATTCGGCATTAATTCACACTCATTTACATGAGACTAATTAAGCTGCTCGTCAAAATACGCCCATCTAATAAAGTTGAAAATTTTGCTCGCCTAATCTGGGTAAAATCACAAACCAATCTTCTGTGCCTGCTCCCTCATTCTGCAACTCCTCGGCAACAGCTAATCCGCAATAGGTTGCCTGAGCGAGCGCTTTTCTTCCTTATCGCTAAAGGTGTACCGCAAGATGTTAGACACGTGATCGAGATGGCGCGGCGTAGAAATGCTGACGACCCTGGATATATGTGTTGGGCTACCCAAGTTGTACGGCGTTCTGGATAGCCCGAGGATTGCGGACGCTGATCGTCCGCGTCATAATTGCCAGCGCGTGAGCTGAACCGGAGCGGGAAGATGGCAAGATTGGCAAATCTAGCAATAACTTTACCGTTCATAGGGCTGTTGCTAATGGCCTGCGGGCAGACCGCGAGCCTGACCCCTGCGGCCAGCCCAGATCAAAGCCCGCAAGGTAAAGCTGCTCGCACAGAACCATTCGCCCAATTCAAGGACATCCCTATTCCCGGCGGAGCCGAAATGGACATGGAGCGCACCATTATCCTTGGCTCGCAGGATGCCTGGACTGGTCGCGTACACCTGCGAGTAAATATGTCAGCAACTAAGCTGTTCGAGTTCTACAAGTTGGAGATGCCCGGATTCGGTTGGCAGGAGGTCACTAGTGTGCGGGCCATCATCAGTGTGTTGACCTATGAGCGGAGTTCCAGGGTTGCTACCATTCAGATCCTATCTAACAAGATCAAGGGCACCGTGGTTACCGTCACCATGTCGCCCAAGGATGGCTAATCCTGAAATGACTGCGAAGGTATTTGGCGTTGACCTGCGTAAACGGCTGGAGGCCGCAAGTTTGAGTAACTTCTTATGCCGAATGTGCAATCAAGATGCAACAGCGTTAAACCATTGAGTAAAGCTAGTTTTCTGAGGGTCATTTTATGGGTGATCAACAGCGGGTAATATTTGATCGGATATGTTACCGACCGTAGGAATTGCCACACCAAATCCAATGGCCAACGGCAGGACGAGAAATTTCAAAGGTGGAAAAATGCCAATAGCGGCAGGGAGGTTAAAACGGCGACGCCAGACCAATCAGATGGCGAGAGATCGGTGGATGCTGATGTTTCCGCAGAAGATGCCCGGGCGTATCAAAGGGGAGAGGATTTATTTCCGGTCTACCTGAACTACAAAGGCGGCAGACGTTTATAGGTACCGATTAGGCGCAAAAAGTAGTATCCCAGGCGAAGGTTGTCGTTCCTACACTTCACAGTCGTTCCAATTTAGGCTGGCTCGAGCAAATTCAAAACGTCATCAGTTTGGCGAACAAAACCATAGGCGCCTTGCAGGGACAAAGTGGTGGCGTCCTGCATTTCTTGGGAAAAGGTAGCGCTGCCGTCATCCACTAAAATCACACCATAGCCTCTGTCAGTGGCATCACGCATGGTGGTTTCGACGCAGCGATTTGTTACCACCCCGCCAAGCACCAGGGTTTCAATACCAAGGTTGCGTAGGGTAGCGTCCAGGCCGGTAGAGGCAAAGGCGCCATACGTGGTTTTGTTGATCACAACCTCATCCTCGCGAGGTTCAAGTAGGTCGACGATACGAGCCCACGGGTCTGTCTTCGCCGGCATGGCCGGTTCGCCAATTTGCCCTTGTGACTCATCATTCATCCGTTTGAAGGCCGGTGCCCAATCAGCGCCGTCGGGGCTTTCCGATGCTACGGTGGTGAAGATAACTCGTTGTTTATTGGCCCGGAACCTATCCAGCAGCCGCTTCAAGTTGGGTTCGACCAATGATTTCGAACGATCTTGAAGATATTCGCCCAGACCCGAAGTTCGCCGTTCAATGTTGCGAGAGAAGGGGGATTGGGGATTAATGAAATACTCCTGCATATCGATAATCAATAATGCCGTGGTGGCTAAATCAAGTTTGATGGACGCGGCGTTAAGCTTGCCTTGCGCTGCCAAATATCTTTCGTGGGCTGCGGTTACGGTCATGTTGCTTGCTCCGAAAAAATAAAGCCATATGACTATCCTG
>CAZDQC010000260.1:0-2202 GCA_964507245.1 uncultured Rhodospirillaceae bacterium | reverse complement strand
ACAATTCGTCCACCACCCAACATTCCATCACTGAAGGCGCGTCGTATGCATTCATTTTTCTTATGTACAATGGCATAGAGTTTCGGGCTGTAACGTTCTGATATACGCTCTTTTTGTCCTTCTAGTCGGGTGATGATAGAGTCATATTGAACTTTAAAAAGTGTGCTGATGTCCTCCTGGATGACAATTTCAAATCCCTGGCAGACCAGACTGGCAGTATATTTTTTTAAATCTGAGAGTGTCGTGGCCGCAACGGCGTCAAGCACATTGGCACGATAGTTGCCAAGCATTCCTCCGATATCCAACCAATCAGTGAACGCTATTGTGCCTCCGGGCTCGATAACACGGGCGCATTCTGAAATCAGTTTATCCTTATCTGGCACATGGCTCCAGGCGTCCTGACCTATGATTACATTAAAACTATCCGTTGGAAATGGCATGTCCATGGCATCGCCGAGTTGGAAGGTGACTAAATGCTGTAATGATCTCATCTTTGCCCGATTGCGAGCCGTCGTTATGTTACTATCCACAATATCCAACCCCATTACCTCGCAACCGCGCGTTTCCGCGATATACATGACCGGTCCACCTAAGCCACTGCCGATATCAAGGACGGAAGAATCCTGGCTTATCCCGGCCATGGTGGCCAGTGTTTCCGTGGAATCTTTTCCACCGATGGAAAGATAGTCGTCGCTGTAGAACCATTCGATCAGTTCAGAGCCCGTGGGGGTATAATATTTCCTAATTTCGTTCATTCGTGGGCCCATATAATTCAATTTAAATTACCCCACAAGCGCCTGCCGGCGGCGAATTCGGGCGGAATCAGCTAACAAGATGCCTTTGATTGGGCTTGGACAGCCGTCTCAAGGGCTTGTAGAAAACGAGATCTGTCTTGCTTGGAGAAAGGTGGCGGCCCTCCGGTCATCTCGCCACGGTCCCTCAATGCGGCCATGATATCCCTGGTCGCCATAGCCATGCCGATAGAATTGTCAGTAAACGCTTTGCCGTCCGTGCGGATGGCCCCGGCTCCCTGTTTTAGGCAACGGTCCGCCAAAGGAATATCGTTGGTGATGGCGATGTCGCCAGGGCTGATATGTTCGGCGATCCAGTCATCGGCGGCGTCCGCGCCTGGAGCCACGAAGACCAGGTGTACCAGCGGGCTGGGATAGGGGCGGATGCCCCCGTCGCTGACCATATGAGTTACCAGGCCATGGCGCTCGGCTACACGGATCACCTCATCCTTAACTGGACAAGCATCCGCATCAACGTAAATTTCAGTCATCGGTCCGCCGATATTAAATCAACAAGTGGCGGGGTTCTAGCGTGGCCTGAATTCTGGATTTAGGGTGATCTGGGCCAGATCCAGTGATTTTTGGCTGGCGGCCGGGAATTCGAGTCCCCAAAAAGCCCGTACAGCGGAAAGTGGAGGGTGGTTCATCACTGCGGCGAAGCCGCGTCCAATGTCGGTCTGCTCTGCCATGCCCGCAAAATAACATGAGCTGGGGGCGTCATCGTTCGGGTCGAAGTGGCTATAAATTTCTACAAATATAGCCCAACGCAATGCTGCCAAATGCTATCCAACAGTGCCCAATAAAAACCCACATACGGCACAGGTTTACCCTGGTAGGCCTGGATTCTCACGCCGGAAACAGGGGTTCCACTCGTTTTGGGGACGGAAATATCAGGTAAAAATGAAATTGATTAGGCCACTTGGCCACGTTTTTGCGGCTGTGGACTCCGACGATTCGGCAGAGGAAGGTCAGGCCAAAGAAGGGGCGTAGGAGTTATTCGCGGGCTAGCCGCCTTGGAACTCTTCAGTTTCCATAAAATTTGGAACCGGCACCCATTTTTGCGCACTTTTCATCCAGATCATGCGAGATGGTGTCAGCCAACTGGTGTCATCCAAGGTTCCTGGTTTAATAACAAGTGCATCGCCGTTGAAAGGCGAGGCCGCGGAAATCCTATTTCCACATTCCGGGCAGAAAAACGAGGTGACCTTACCGCCGGAATCCGCTGTCCTAACGAAACTTTTTAATTTACCTGTTATCTCAACGCTTTCTTTGTCCATGACCATAGACATCCCGAAAGCGCTGCCAGATTGTTGCTGACAGACGGTACAATGACAGGCGTACAACCTTAATGGTTCGTCCTTAAGAGTGTAGCGAATATTTCCGCATTGACAGCCGCCAGTATATGGAGCGG
>CAZDQC010000259.1:0-2224 GCA_964507245.1 uncultured Rhodospirillaceae bacterium | reverse complement strand
GGCAACCTTTCGCTACATGGCTAATTTCTTCGTCCAGAATCAATTTCAGGATGGCGGCGGATGCCTCGTCACCCGCCTTTTCCAGTTTGTTAACCATGCTCGGGGTCACATCCAAGCCCCGCGCTTCCAGTAACATGGGGACAACGGCGAGGCGAGCGTCAAAATCATGTGCGGTATTTTCCGCAGCCTGCCACAGGCCATCATGAGCAGCTAATTCGCCGTAGCCCACGTTCAGTTGAGCCATGCGTGCCGTCAACAGCATAAAATGCCGTCCTTCGTCCGCCGCGACACTGACCCAGTCGTCATAAAATAATCGCGGCAGGTCTTGGTCCGAGAAACGAGCAATCAAGTCCCAGGCTAGATCGATCGCGTTCAACTCGATATGGGCGATGGCATGCAATAGGGCTATACGCCCCTTGAGTTGTGATCCGCGTCGCCGGGGCATGTCGCCAGGTCGGCGTAGGTCAGGGCGATCCGGACGTGCCGGGTGGCTAGGCGGCTGGCAGCAACCTATCTCTTGAATTTCTCCATTTTCCCAGGCGCGGGCAATATTGACACTGGCCACCGCCTTGGCCGCTGGATCGGCGGTTGTGAGCACCTGGCAAGCCGCGGTACATAGATCGTTAGGAACCATGTGGGCGATCTTAACTATTTTATTCAAAATCTGTTAAAGCATTTAGGCGGAGAATACTGGAACCCGTGAATTGGGATTATATGGTCTACATGAGTAAGGGCGCGGGGATGTTGCGGGACGAAAATAACTTCATAGTGCTCATCACGCCAATGCTACGGTGCTCCGATTTGGTCATTTGTAACCTGGCCTACGCGGGTGTGTCCAAGCTGGGTAACACAAACAGCGAAATGGACGACGCTATGAGCGAGGCCGCCGCGAAGACAAACCACCTGGAGGGCGTTTTTTTGGTCCGTGCGATCATGGACTGATGCCACTCCACGTTGCATTCTCCATTGTGTAAACTGGCGTTAAAAATAGTGGCTCAAGAGAGGACGTTATGGAGTTATTTGATCTTAGCGACCGGGTAGCAATAATTACCGGTTCCAGTAAGGGTATCGGCAAGGCTATCGCTGCCCGTATGGCTCAGCATGGGGCCAAGGTGGTGGTTTCTTCCCGTAAAGCAGATGCCTGTGAAGCCGCTACGGAAGAAATAAATCGTGACTACGCCGGAAATGGGGGCGAGGCCGTTTCCATCCCCGCCCATGTAGGCATGGATGATGACCTGAGGAACTTGGTCGACAAGACGTTGGACAAATGGGGAAAAATTACGACGCTAGTGCCAAATGCTGCGTCCAACCCCTACTACGGACCTTCCGTCGATATGCCCGAAGAAGTTTTCGAGAAAATTCTGGATACCAATGTGAAGAGCGTCTTCAAGCTGTGCCACATGGTCATTCCTGGCATGGTTGAGGCCAGCAAGGGCTCCATCACTATTATTTCGTCGAATTCCGGCCTCAAGGGCTCGCCGTTTCTGTGTGGCTATTCCATCTCGAAGGTGGCGGAGCATCAGATTGCCCGTAACCTGGCGGTGGAATTCGGACCCCAGGGGGTGCGTGTCAACGCCATTGCTCCAGGCCTGATCAAAACCGACTTCGCCAAGACCCTCTGGACTAATCCCGACCGTCTTGCTCGGGTGGAAAACCTGCTTCCCTTGCGCCGCATTGGCGATCCTGACGAAATCGCAGGCACTGCCGTATTTCTGGCCAGCGATGCGGCCAACTTCCTGACGGGCCAAGTGCTAAATGTAGATGGAGGAAACGCTATTGTCTGATTCATGCGCGCACTAATTGCAGGCGGCTGCGGGTTTGTCGGCATGAATATTGCCGAGGCCCTTTTGCGCCGTGGCGATGACGCAGTTCTGTTTGACGTCAATACCTTGCACAGGGAAGCGACGCGAGCTTTTGACTTGTTGCCCGGTTCTTATTCTGTCGAGCAGGGGGATGTCCGTGATGCGCAGGCGGTCGCGGCGGCGTTCATCAACCACAAAATTGACGCTGTCTTTTATGGTGCTGCTATGACCTCTGGTCTGGCACGGGAACAAGCATCGCCGGATCAGGTATTGACCGTTAATCTACTGGGATTATTAACTGTGATTACTGCGGCCGCCAAGGCGGGTGGGGTCAAACGAGTAATTAATATCAGCTCCGGTTCCGCCTATGGCCGTCATCGTTTGCATGGCGACGGCGACATAGTCGAAGGAGCCACGCCATC
>CAZDQC010000258.1:0-2463 GCA_964507245.1 uncultured Rhodospirillaceae bacterium | reverse complement strand
GATCAGTATGGCGGCGCGTTGGTATATTGTTCATGTCTATTCCGGTTTCGAGAGTAAGGTGGCGACCTCGATCCAGGAACAGGCAGATTTGCATAACCTGGAAGACGATATACAGGAGATTATGGTACCAACCGAGGAGGTGGTGCAAATACGCCGCGGCCAGAAGATTAATGCTGAACGCAAATTCTTTCCTGGATACGTGCTGGTCAAGATGGAGTTATCAAACGAGGCTTACCATCTGATCAAGGATACCCCCAAGGTTACTGGCTTTTTAGGTACCGCGGGCAATCCGTCGCCCATATCCGAAGCTGAGGCGCAACGAGTGATGCATCAGGTGCAGGAAGGCATTGAACGGCCGAAACCGTCGATTACCTTCGAGGTGGGAGAGCAAGTTCGTGTCAGCGATGGTCCTTTCGCCTCGTTCAACGGTATGGTGGAGGAAGTGGATGAGGAGCGGGCAAGGCTAAAAGTCTCTGTTTCGATCTTCGGTCGGGCTACGCCGGTAGAATTGGAATACGGTCAGGTTGAAAAAGGCTGATCTACTCGCGTGGGAGGTCTGCCACGGCCGCACCACGCAACCTTCGGCGTTAGGTCTTTGGCCGTGCGTCTTGAATTGCGAAGGACTAGATGATGGCAAAAAGAATCGATGGTTATATCCGTCTGCAAATTCCGGCTGGACAGGCCAATCCATCACCCCCCGTTGGTCCCGCCTTGGGCCAGCGGGGAGTGAACATCATGGGGTTCTGCAAGGCATTTAACGCTGAAACTCAGAACCTCGACCCCGGCATGCCGATCCCTTGTGTGGTCACGGTATATGCCGACAAGAGCTTCAGCTTTATTACCAAGACACCACCTGCTAGCTTTTTCATCAAAAAGGCTGCCGGCCTCGAGAAAGGTTCCGAGACGCCTGGCCGAGAGTTAGTGGGTTCAATAACCATGGCGCAAGTCCGGGAGATCGCAGAGCAGAAAATGGTTGATTTGAACGCTGATGATCTGGAACAGGCTTCCAAGATGATTGCGGGTTCAGCCCGCTCCATTGGCATCACGGTGGAGGGTTAGTTCAATGGCTGGAAAAAGTGGCAAACGCACTCGGGGCGCCCGAGAGAACATTGACCGGGATGTCGAATATGACATTTCGGACGCCGTCAAGATGGTGAAGGAAAGCGCAACTGCCAAATTCGACGAGACCGTGGAAGTGGCTATGAACCTTAATGTCGATCCACGCCATGCCGATCAGATGGTGCGTGGTACGGTGCAACTACCCAACGGCACGGGCAAGTTGGTCCGTATTGCTGTGTTCGCTAAGGATGCCAAGGCAGATGAAGCCCGAGAGGCTGGTGCCGACCTGGTGGGTGCTGAAGATCTAGCGGAAAAGATTCAGGCTGGTGAAATGGATTTCGACCGTTGCATCGCCACTCCAGATATGATGGTCGTGGTGGGCCGTTTGGGTAAGGTGTTGGGACCCCGTGGCCTGATGCCGAACCCAAAACTGGGCACTGTTACTCCGGATGTGGCTGGTGCCATTGCTGCTCAAAAGGGCGGCCAGGTGGAATTCCGCGTCGAAAAAGCTGGCGTAATTCATGCCGGTGTGGGCAAGGCTAGTTTCGCCCAGGATGCTTTGGAAGCTAATGTCAAGGCGTTCGTTGACGCGGTGGTCAGGGCCAAGCCCAGTGGCGCTAAGGGTACCTTTATAAAGAAAATTGCCGTCAGCTCCACCATGGGCCCCGGCGTAAAAATCGATTTCGCGTCGGTCAATTCGTGAGATTGGGGCGAAAAGCAGGTGGTAATATGAGGTTGGCTGCCGTGTATTTCGGCGGCCCAACGCCGGAAAGTGGATGACCTGGACGATCTGTTCGCTCGGGATCAGAATCTTTCCATCCTGTCCGAGACTGCAGGCACTGCCTTTGTAGCAAGGTGGTTTAAGGGTCCAAAGCAAATTTTGCAAAGGACCGCCTGTATAGACGGGGGTAGAGGCGGAATTCGCGATGTTACTGTGTTTGGACATCGTAGAGCCAGTTCGAACCCTGGGGCAGGTTAACTGGATCGCGGTCAGCTTTATGGCTGCCACGGTCTAAACGCAACCGGTTGCAGGGGATGGAATTCCTACGCAACCACCGTAAGGGAGCGATAAATGGACCGAGCCCAAAAGCGTGAGGCGGTCGCAGAACTGAACGAGTTGTTCGCGAACACCTCGTCTGTGGTTGTCACTCAATACAGTGGTCTGAATGTTGCCGAGATCAGCGATCTTCGGCGGCAGATGCGGAAAGCTGGCGCTACTTTTAAGGTTACTAAGAACCGACTAACCAAGCTTGCCCTTGATGGAACTCCCTATGCCCCGATCAGTGACCTGTTCGCCGGGCCGACGGCGATCGCCTATTCCGACGATCCGGTCGCGCCCGCTAAGGTGGCGGTCGATTTCGCCAAGGGCAACGACAAGCTAGTCGTTCTTGGCGGCGCCATGGG
>CAZDQC010000257.1:0-2496 GCA_964507245.1 uncultured Rhodospirillaceae bacterium | reverse complement strand
TGATAGGCAATTGCTGTTCTGTCCAGAAAATAGGATTCCAAACCGGTCGTGCAAGAATTATGGATCAGAGCCTTAGCGGCTTGTAGCCAGGGCACTACGTTACCTTCGAATATCACACTAACATTATCCAGATTTTCGCATTCTCTAGCCCAGCGTTGATGATTTTCAGAAGGGTGCGGGCGCAAAATGATCTGGCGGTCAGGAAAGGCAGAGGAGAGCGGCGCTAACATGGCGACGAACGCGTGATACATCTCGCCCAAAAAATCGCGCCAAGCCAGCAGATAGGCTTCCTGTTCCTTGTTTTCTACATTTCCTCGTTGGCGTTGGGTTTTCAGCAGACTGTCTTCGCCAAAGAAATGGTTATAACGTGCGAAATTTGTATTGATTAGGATAAAGTCACCAAATTGCTTGCGTAGGCCTTGGGTTTCCAATTTAAATAATCCCCGAAAGCCAGGACGCAGCAGATCAAAGCGCGGATTGCCCGTTGGCGATAGTTTTTGCTCCATACCTGTTGCTAAGCCACCTATATCCTGTCGCTGGACATCGCCCCAACAAAAAAACGTTTCAACCTGAGCCAACGAATCCAAGTTGATCCGCTGTTCTAAATAAGCCCTGCGGTCCCGGTAGACCAGGCCCTCCTCGCACCAGGCGGCAACCTTGTTGCCTCTTTGCCGCAGGCGCTGGAAGTGCTCTGTCTTACTGGAGGCAATAGATTTGTCGATGTACAGCCCACGGGGCAGATGATCGATTTGCCGCACCATGGAGTTCTGCTCACCCAACACCACTCGGTAACCACGCTCCACAGCAATGGCTGCTAACAACAATTTAGCATGAAATTCCCGCGCCTTGGTTTCCACGGGCAATAGTAACCATGTGGCCTGGTCTGGCATGATATTAGTTATTGCCCTGTGAACTATCAATCTCCGCTAAAACCGCCGCGCGCACTCGCTCGGCTGCCTTGCCGTCCGGATTACCCGTCCATTTTTCCAGCAACGCCATGGTAGATGATGGCAGGTCTAGCCCTAATTTGGGCTGATCCAGACTAGCAATCAACTTAGCCGTCAAGTCTTGACCTGATGCGGCGTAGCTGACGGCATCCTCATAATCAACGATGAAAGGCGCGCATGCGGTTTCCAACGCCTCGGCGAAATGAGGCACAATAATATGTTTGCCGGCGGTAATGGCTTCAAACAAGCCCGTGGTGTTGAAACCACTCACCGTATATGCTGCTACCATCAATTTGAATGGGTCGCCTTTAATGGCCAGTTTCAAATTCTTAGGCCATCTATCTGTTGGGCCTAGTAATTCTAATACCGGTTCGTAGTCACGGGGCCGCGGTTTTGTCTTGATCACTACGTCAATATCCGGCCTTTCCTGGGCCAGTCGATAGATCGCCCAGTGACTATCCCGAAACAATGTTTCCCAAGACAATTGCCCTACTTCATTTTCCATGGGTTCCGCGAGGTTGACAAAGCCTGATCGGCTTTTTCGCCGGATCTGCGGCAAGCCTGTCTTTTGGGTGAAAGAATAGAACAGCACATTTTTCCGGCCACCATCATTGACAGCGATGGTCTTCTGTTGAGTTGCCGCGCACCTACGCCAGGCGTGAACCCGGTCCAGACGCGGCATGCCACAGACCGTCACCCGGTCGGGGGCGACAATCTCGGCGTTGGTTTGCACCACCCGCTCTATTTCGTTGTAAACCAGGATGCGCCGACCTGTGAAAGGGCCGCGCCGGTTTCTATAAAGGTCGGAAAAAAATTCCATGCGACCGGGACTTTTTAGGTTCTCCTTATGAAGCGCAAGGAATGGTACGCCCAACCTCTCCATTGCACCGGCGAGTTCCCGTTCGGCATAATATCCGAAATTGGCCGATACAACTGCATTTATGGGCATCAGCCAAGTCAGCAATGGCCACATCTTGGTCAAAAATTCACAATAGTCCCTTTTTGCTTGAATAGTCTTGGGGTTGTCACTGACGTAAAAATTGTCGTCCAGCTCCGGTGGCAAGAAGGTGGCGGCGATTGATTTTACTAACACCCGATTTGCTACATACACCCGCACATCCGGTGACGCGCCCAATGAGGCAAACACATCTTCATAGAATGTGTCCTTGTCGATCATCAGCACGTGATAACGTTTACTGCCACCCAGATCGTGAGGACCAGGCATGCGCCGGGTCAGAAGGCGGAACAGCACGGCTACTAGTACGTGTTGGCGATAGCCAGCTAACAAGCGCAGCAATCTTTCCACTGCGCCTCTGGAAATTACATGGACAAGAAGTTTCTTCATGTCGTATTTGTGTAGAGTCCTCGGCAGCTGCCGCCGCGTTGACCATCGTTGCGTATTGCCGTAATCGTCCAGCAATTTGAACTAAACCGACGAAATTTAGAATGAGATATTTGCCTCGCAAGTTGAGACTTTCGCTGATACCGTCGAAGCAACTTCTGTGGCTGTGGCTGTGGCGGGAAATGCGAATCAGCAGGGGCAAGGGGT
>CAZDQC010000256.1:0-2504 GCA_964507245.1 uncultured Rhodospirillaceae bacterium | reverse complement strand
GACCCTTTGGCTTTTCACGCCATATTCCTTCAAGTAATCGAGACCGGACCTGACGCGATCTATTGGCCTAGCCATGGCCGCATAATACCCCGCGAGGGGGTGGTATCCCGACAGCAACCTATTTAAAGATGGCCATGTGTTTATCGTGCCGTATATCTTCCCGTCTATAAAGGTCTATTGGGAGTACTCCAAGTTTGATTAGGTTGCGAGTTCGGAACTCGCTTGTCAGAGGGTGAGGGTCGTTGATTTCGGATTAATCGATGGTAACCAGGTTCCCGGCGGCACTCTTGCCGTCGCGTCCCGGCTCAAGATCGTATTGAACCTTTTGACCTTCGGACAAACCCGATATGCCAGCTCGTTCTAATGCGGAGATGTGCACAAATGCATCTTGGCCACCGCCGTCTGGTTCGATAAATCCAAAGCCCTTGGTTGCGTTGAACCACTTTACTGTACCTGTTGGCATGTAATCTTCCCTTTCACAGAATTTATTTCGTACCCATTCTAGCACGGCGCGCGGATTACACCGTCAAAATGGTTTTGGCAACAAAAATCTAGATGAGGATTTTTTGACTATGTACAAAAACGAGGGGCACTCTCGCGCTACTGCGAGGGCAGGGGTTATTGCCCTCTAGAATTTTGGTGTCAGATTAGACCTGGGCGAAAAGTACTTATAGTCCTTGAAGATCAACTGTGCTTGAAAGATGGTTGGAAGCTCGTAACGGTATTTACTGGCGACGAATACTACAAATTCTGGGTTAATTTGAGGCTTGAAAAGGAACTTGATATGGCTGGTTTTACAGGTAATTGTCTATGCAAAGCTGTGACTTATAAATCAAATTCAGATCCTCTGATGATCCTGAATTGCCATTGTGAGAATTGCCGAAGGCTCACAGGATCGGTGTTTGGGACCAATTTGTTTGTGCCGGAAAATCAGCTTCAGTTTGCTGGAGAGGTAACAACCTTCCGCCATAAGGCAGACAGTGGAAACTCAATGACAAGGCAGTTTTGCACAAAGTGTGGAACACAACTTTTTGGAAAAAGTAGCGGTAGGCACAACGTAGTTAGTGTCAGAGCCGGAACGGTAGATGACCTTGACATTATCAAGCCGAATATGAATATCTTCACAGATAGCATGGTTCCTTCAACGCAATTAGACCAAAACCTGCCTAGTGCAGCAACAATGCCTCCAAAATTACCTGAGGCAAACTGAACTACACGCAAGGCTAATTTTAGCCATTAGTTAAGTTCTCCCCGTTGTGAGTACTATCCGCCCTACCTTTTTCGACGTCGAAACTTAGACGGGGCCTGCCGAGACGCCGCCGTCGACCATATAGACACCGCCCGTACAAAACGAACCATCCTCGCTACCAAGAAACAGCATCAACCGCGCCACTTCCTCCGGTTCACCATAGCGCTGCAACGGCAGGCGCTGTGCCATGGGGCGGTTTGAGCGGTCGCCGGTCGGGAGGCCGCGCTGCTCCTCGATTGAGGCCATCATGCGTGTGTCGATGGGTGCGGGGTTGACCGTGTTGACGCGGATGTTCGATTCCGCACCTTCAAGGGCGGCGGTCCGCATCAGGCCGATGACTGCGTGTTTGGAGGTGATATATGCCGACATACCGTTGGTGCCACGGATGCCTGCCGTTGACGAGGTGATAACAATGCTGCCGCCGCCGCGCCTGCTGATCGCGGGCATGACATATTTTAGTCCTAGGAAGACGCCGCGGACATTCACGGCAATAACCTTGTCGAACATTTCCACCGGATAGTCCGTGATCGGCTCTATCGTACCCTCTATGCCCGCATTTAGCAGGGCAATATCGACACCGCCAAATTTTTCCACCGCCGCCGTGACATAGCCTTGGGTTTGCGTGGAATCCGTTACATCCGCCACCACATGAGTAGCCTGGTCCGCGCCGATCTCGGCTACGGTGCGTTGCAACGCGTCCCTATCCAGATCGACCAGCAAAATCCGGCTGCCTTCCGCGGCTAATAATTTCGCCGCCGCGCTACCGATGCCGCCCGAGCCACCAGTGATAATCGCAACCTTGCCGTCTAACTTGCCCATGACAAATACTCCTGTTCATTCGTTGATCTGGTTCAGAGTAGCGGATCAAAACGCTTATGCGTAAACGATTTGAGGACGATATACGAATTTTTTAGCCCTTGGGAATCTCGTGCAGCGCAAGGTGGGGTGTGTTTGATACACCTAGGTACCGAGAAAAAGGCAACGCTGTAGCCGCCCGGTGGAAAATTGGATCGGAGGGGGTATTCTGCCACCCCTATTAGTTTAGCGGTTTGCCACCGTATGATTATGCCTCATACCATTGCACGAAAATTTATTCCATTATTTCGCAACTTCCGATGTCCTTTTTTGGGCAGCCGCTTCGACCGCAGACGTCATCGCATCAGGGGATAACTCATCAGCAAGGGGGTCCACAGAAAACCTCCTTCATGGTGCAAGCATACGGTTGGCGATAACCGTGGAGATAGTCTAAAATCCT
>CAZDQC010000255.1:0-2532 GCA_964507245.1 uncultured Rhodospirillaceae bacterium | reverse complement strand
ACACCTTCACCTTTGTTCAGGGCGCCTTCCAATTGCTCTTCTCGACGAGCGGATTTCTGACGGTCTTGTTCCACATGCAAATGGGGCAGGATTCCCCAGGCCTGAATGGTCCGGCCAGAAGGTGTGTAATAAAGCGCTGTGGTTAGCCGTAAGGCACCAGAATTGTCCATAGGAAAGATCGTTTGAACCGAGCCCTTGCCAAACGACCGCGAGCCAACCAAGATGGCTCGATCGTTTTCCTTTAGTGAGCCAGCGACAATTTCGGCGGCGGAGGCCGTCCCTTCGTTTATCAGCAAAACCACGGTCCGTCCTGACGTCAGGTCGCCGTCATGGGCTCGGAAACTGTCGTTATCCTCCTCCATGCGGCCACGCACCGAGACGATGGTGCCGCGCTCGAGAAATGCATCAGAGACCTGGATAGCCTGGCGCAGTAAACCACCGGGATTGTTGCGTAGATCCACTACCAAGCCTAGGCAAGCCACCCCAAGGGCTGCGTCGATTTTTCGGATAGCCTTGCGCAGACCAGATTTTGTACGCTGGTTGAACCCGGACACCCGGATATAGCCATAGTCCTTTTCCACCGCGTGACGTACCGCAGGAACACGAATGGTCGCTCGAACAATCAGGACCTCGAACGGTTCCTTTACCTCTGGCCGGATCACGGTCAGCCGGATTGTAGTGCCAACTAGGCCGCGCATCCGGCTGACTGCCTCACGCAGGGTCATGCCCTTGATTGGGGCGCCGTCTACATGACTGATTTTGTCTCCGGCCTGCATGCCTGCTCGCTGTGCGGGCGTGTCATCAATAGGTGCGATCACCTTTACCAGGCCGCCATCCATGGTCACTTCCAAGCCAAGCCCAGCAAATTTGCCGCTGATCCGAATACGCAATTCGCCGTAACTTTCTGGATCAAGATAGGCGCTGTGTGCATCCAGAACATTTAGGCCCCTGTTTAATGCTAGGGACATCCGGCGAAAAGTTCTAGCTGGTGCCTTCGTTTGATCATTTTTGGCATTTTTCTGAGCCTTTTCCCTCGCATTGGCCATGGCGCCATCATATTTTTGCAGAGCCACCATGGTTTCCTTTAGTAAGCGGGTCGGATCCACCTCCCGTAAATATCGACGGCTAACTATGGGCAGAGCACGGCGCAACACGGCAATTTCGTCGTCATTTAGGCGAACGCTATGCTCGGAAGCCAGCTCTCCGATTAGACTGCGGGTCGATTTCGCGCTGACGCCATCCGGCACAGCTAGGGCACCAACCAGAATTATGGCCACGACCAAAAAGCCGGATCGCGCGCTGAGTGTACCCCATCCGAATATCTTGACCATTATCATGAACGTACCAATGTCCCACCTAGATTCGCTTGGCTAGCCAAATCGCTATTTTGGTCCCAGATTTGACGCTTCGGCTCAATAGTTTACGAGCAGGTGCTTCTTCTGCACCGTTTTTCAGCGCCGTATCCCGATGACGCAACTCATCTTCGCGGAACTCTGAAATTGTGGCACGCAATTCCGGCTCGTCCTCACCTAACTGCTCCAGCTGTTGTTGATAGTGTTCCTCGATAACTTCCTCGACAGCCACCGTGACTGCCATGGCGGTCTGCTCTCCTACCAGAGCGCTGCCGGCGCCAATGGCATAGCCTATCCGTCGCCATAAGGGCGATAATACGCTTGGACGCACACCTCGTTCCGTCATCAGTTTGTCGAAAGTTTTTAAATGTTCGGATTCTTGCTGCTCCATCTCCGACAGAAGGGGTGCGCTCGGCTGATCCTTGAGAACCGCCATCTGTCCAACGTAGATCGCTTTGGCTCCCAATTCACCGGCGTGATCAACTCGGATCATTCGCGCCACTTCCCTTTTTTCAACTCGATCACCGGGCAGGGTGGCAGGGCGGGTCCGATGGGGCATGGAGTATTTCAGGTTCATTAAGTTTATCATACTCTCAGTGCAGATTTGCCGACTAAGGCCGCGTAGATGGCCAAAGCCAGGGCGAATAGGACGTTGTAGCCTGCCATTGAAATACCAAACAATGAAAAGGCGATATCATCGCAACGGATTACCGGTGTCGCGGCGATTTGTGCACGGAGAGCGTCCAGAGTTTGTGGTGTGCCACTTGGGCCAGTGCAGCCCTCGGGACCAATCCACCAATGCTGCTCCACGCCAACGTGATAGGCAGCGATACCGGAATTAATCGATAGGAACAGAGCTGACAATATAAGTGTCCAGGCCCCGAAAGGCCGGGCCGCTGGCATCAGGGTAACTAGGCATAAGGCGGTGGCGATTACATACGGATAGCGCTGATAGATGCACAGGTCGCAAGGCGGCAGGTCAAAGACGTGCTGGCTGATGAAAGCAACGCCAAGGGCTAAGGCCGAGGTCAAGGCAATTAGAACAAGTGCGGCTCGAGAATTGAACAATGATTCTACCACTACAAAACCAGATTCACCACGGCGAAGCCGCCAATTAAGAGTGCGATGAACACCGTAAATAGGATGCCTAGGTAACGTTCAATAAAGATTTGGATCGATT
>CAZDQC010000254.1:0-2545 GCA_964507245.1 uncultured Rhodospirillaceae bacterium | reverse complement strand
CAACTTCTGTGGCTGTGGCTGTGGCGGGAAATGCGAATCAGCAGGGGCAAGGGGTTGGGAATAGATGCGGGTTGCGGCCTGATGCAAAACCGCATGTTTTTCGAAACAGAAGAATATTTGGGTATTGATGTTGACGCGGACAGGGTGGCCTACAATGAAAAATGTTTTCCTGGCGTACGCATGGTTTGCGCCGAGATCGAGAAGGCCAGTAATTACCTTGGCGATCTGAGAGGCGATGTGGTGTTGTGCGTCCAGGTGATGCACAATCGGCATTTCACCACCGATCGTACAGTGCCTACCATCGCAGCCATGTGCACGATGCTGCGACCCGGTGGCACGCTGATATTCAACTTTGGGAAACGTAATATGCCGTTTGAAGCGGCGGTGGACGCGCTGCTGGCAAAAAATTTTTCGAGCGTTAAAAAACGCCCCTACGGTGCTTTCTCCGCCAACCAAACCTATCTTTCGCCTATTTTGGCGGTATTGATGTATGTGCTGCCGCCCATGCGCCTGCTTGGCGGCGCGCGCAAGGTATTTTATGTCTGTCATGGCGCCAGGTAATGGCACCGGCACCCTATCCCTCATCCACTTCCGCCATTCTAATTTGCCGCACCTGTGCTCCGATGCGATAGATCGCGTCGGCATGGTCAATAGTCGACAACTGATGAGCAATTATGATGACCGTGGCCTCACCTTCCAAGGCCTTCATGCTATCCCTCACCAGCCGCTCCGATTCTTGATCCAAAGCTGACGTCGGTTCATCAAAAATATACAGATCTGGTTTGCGCACAATGACTCTGGCCAGGGCCAGGCGCTGGCGTTGCCCGACCGAAAGGGTATTTCCGCGGTCGCCCACTGGGGTGTCGTACTGTTTCGGCAAATCTGCTATGAAATCATGAGCATGGGCTATTTTCGCCGCAGCTATACAGTCTTCGTCAGCAGCCTCGGGCCAACCCATACGGATGTTTTCCAACACGGTGGCATCAAAGATCTCCGGTTCTTGTGTCAGATAACCGATGTGCTGACGCAGGGATCCCAAGCTGTAATCCGCTAGAATTTTCCCATTAAGGGTGACATGACCGTGCTGTGGCCGGCGGAAGCCAGTTAAAATATCCACCAAAGTAGACTTGCCGGCACCAGACGAGCCAATTAGCGCCGTGGTCCTGCCCTTGGATATAGTCAAATGCAGGCCAGCAAAGACCTGACGACCGTCACCATAGGAAAATGTCACGTCGTCACAAACGATATCGGTTTCCAGCCCTTTGAAGGTCAAGCCAGTCTCAATATTTTCGCGGTTGGGCGTTCCTACCAAAAGTTCATAGATCATTTGCAATGATGGCAGGGCAGAACCGATCACCATGCGCCGCGAGGTCAAGTAGGTAACGTTTGAAATCAATCGCTGCGCGATCAGAATAAGGAAGCCTAAAAGTACGGCAACACTCTGCACATCCTGCCCAGCTATCTGCCGCACCCAGATTAGGGCACCAGCAAGGAGTACTATCACCGATAGTTCCGTCATCTGTTTTGGTGTCTCACTGACAGCCTGAAAGACGGCGGCAGCATCGGCGAAGCGGCGCAAGTAATTATCGAAAATACCGTGCTGTTTCCCATATAGACCAAAAAGTTTGATTTGACGAATATTGTGCAAAGATTCGGTCGCGACAACACTGATCTTCCGTTCTAGGCGGATCCTTATTTTCCCGAACCGTAAGGAATATCCAGCCAAACCCTTGCGAATTAGGATCAGAACAATCCCGGTTACGGTCCCGATAATTAATGTGGCTTGCCAGTTGACTATGAAAAGGACACCCAACAACAAAACCGACAAAATCAGTTTATTTACGAATTCTACGATGTGGGTCATTGCCTTCGCCCCAATCTGGGTTTCGTGCACTACGTTCTGGATCAACGCCCCTTGGGGCTTGTCATCCAAATAGGCTTGGTCGGCATGCAAATAGTGCCGCAACAATTGGCCGGCCCAATCCTGACGGAGACGATAGACGAACAAAGTACTCAGCGCCCGGTTCAATACCGCTAACGCGCCCTTGAAAGTGAAGGCAACGGCGAACAGCACCAAAAGCCCTTCAATCCGAGAACCTTCCGGCAATAAATTTAACAGGCTGGCGAGTATGCCTATGAATTGACCCTGGTTCGCCTGTTCTAGGCCCATAAGGCTGTTCAGAAGGGGGAGAGCTAGAGATAGTCCAAAGCTCTCTGCCAGAGCACCAGCAAAAAGGGCTAACAACAGGACCCCTGCAAATCGTTCCCGCCCGGCGATCAAGCGGAACAGTTTGGAAATTTTGTTAGCGGCTGGCAGGGCCATTTTTTTCATGTTTCTAACGTTGGGTTATTTCGCCAGCGGCATCGTGGGCGGTGGCTAATTCAGCGGCACGTCGCTTAACGGCATCACTCGGGGCGTACAAAAGGCCCGTTAACATGCTGTCAACATATTTTAATGGCGTACCTCTGATGGTTTTCCTCCAACAGTGACCTAAACGTCTACCCCCACTCTCATAAGTCCGGGTTCCGGGTGAAGCGACTTCCG
>CAZDQC010000253.1:0-2588 GCA_964507245.1 uncultured Rhodospirillaceae bacterium | reverse complement strand
ACCTTTGATTGGTTGTATCGCGAGGGGTCCAACGATCCCCAAATGATGTCGCTCGGTCTGCATTTACGCATCATTGGACGGCCCGGACGCATCGGCTATTTAGAAAAGTTTCTGGAATACGTAAACTCCAAGCCCGATGTCTGGATTACAACCCGGCAAGCCATCGCCGAAAATTGGGCAGAGCAGTTTCCTCCGCCATGATGGCCGACGTCGTCCCCTGTAGCCTGACGGAAGCGCCTTGGGAAGAATTAACCCGAGCTACTGCCGCCGCGGCGCAAGAGACCGAACCGGAAGCCGCCCTTAAAGAAATCGTTCACTGTGCCCTACGGATAACTGGTGATGCCACGGCCTACGAAAGGCCCGGTGCCTTGAAAACCGGAGAACGGAATATTCACGTAGCGGGTGTCTTTATGGTCAGCCCCGATGACACCTCCCATTTTCTGATCGCTGAGTGGGGCTTTCCTTCTGAACAGCATCGCCTGTATTTTCCTCTCGATACTGGCCATCCCGGTTGGGTCTGGAAAAACCGCACAGGTTTGATACTGGAGAACACCGACGAGCATGCAGATTTTAAGCAAATCTTAAAAACAGCACGAATGGGCTCGGCGATTTATGCGCCTTTGACGTGGGAGGACCGATTTCTAGGTCACATGATTTGCGCGGCGCAGGCCCGAAATACATACATACACAATGATTTAGAGCGTCTGCGCGGTTTGGCGGCCACGGCAGCGACAGTCTATATAGCCAAGGGGGGGATTGCGTTGCTAGATCAACTTTGGCTGGAGATAACTGAATGAACCGGGAATATAGTGTTATCGGTGGCGGTGGCATAGGTTTGTGGGCGGGGGAATGGGGCGATCCCAACGGCCCGCCTATTCTCCTCATACATGGATTCATGCAAAGCCATATGTCCTGGCAGGCGCAACTAAATAGCGATCTGGCAAAAGAGTTCCGCTTGGTTGCCATCGATAATCGGGGACACGGCCGTTCCGGCAAGCCGGAGGATGACGCCGCCTATCAGGACGGCCAGAATTGGGCCGATGATATCGCCGCTGTAATTAAACAACTAAATTTGGACAAACCGATCCTAGCCGGCTGGTCCTATGGCGGTCTTATCATGCTGGATTATTGCCAGCGATACGGCTGCGAAGACATCGCAGGTATTAATTTTGTGGCGGCTGGGGTGCGGCGGATCACCGATCCCAACGCTCCCGCCCCGCCAGAATTTCGCAAGAAGTTATTGTTGGATGATTTGCAAGAGCGAATAGATGGCACCCGCACATTTCTGCGGGCCTGCACCAATTTACCGGTTGATAGGGACACGTTTGAAACCTGGCTAGCTTTTAACATGCTGGTACCTGCACCAGTGCGCCGGGCCATGCTCTCCCGAGAACTAGATTTTGACCCAGTGTTATCGAGCCTCTCCGTGCCCACGTTGGTAACATACTGCACCGCAGACAACCTAGTGCCAGTGGAAATGGGTGAACATGCTGTGGCCATGATACATGAAGCGCAGGTATCAATTTATCAGGATATTGGGCATTCACCGTTTTTTGAGGACCCTGCTCGATTCAACCAGGAACTTGCAGACTTCGCCCGAAACTGCAGTTGACCCGGCCGCTTCGACATGGTGGATTATTGGCCTAGATAGATCGGAAGGAACGCTCGGATGCATGTCGGGATGACAACATTTTTTCAGAACCTCAGCGGCCACCATACCGACAGGGAGGTTTATCAGCACGAATTGTCCATGGCGGATATGGCCGAACCACTGGGTTTCGAGAGCATCTGGACCGCCGAGCATCATTTTGACAACTACACCATGTGTCCCAATCCTTTGCAATTTCTCACTTACATGGCAGCCCGTACCGAGCGGGCAATGCTTGGTACCATGGTGATGGTGTTGCCTTGGCACGACCCAGTGCGCGTTGCCGAAGAAGTCGCAGTGCTGGATCATATGTCCAATGGCCGCGCGATCCTTGGCGTCGGCCGGGGCTTGGGGCGGATCGAATTTGATGGCTTCCGCGTCAACATGGGGGAAAGCCGCGAACGCTTTGTGGAATATACGGAAGCGTTGATCCAGGGCCTAGAAACGGGCCATATCGAATACGACGGCAAGTTCTACAAACAACCGAAAATTGGTGTTCGCCCCTTCCCCTTCGCCTCGTTCAAGGGTCGTTTCTATGCATCCGCCGTATCGCCAGAATCTTCACGTATTATGGCACGCCTGGGCATCGGTATCATGATTATCGCCCAGAAGCCATGGGACAAGACCCTGGAAGAGTTAGAAAACTATCGCGAAATCTATCGGGAGATGAACAACGGCGAAGAAGCACCACAGCCTCTCATGGTAGTATTCAATGGCTGCCATGAAGATGAAAGCGTCGCCAACGAGATCCACAAGAAGTACATTCGCCGCTATAGCCTGTCCGCCTTAGAACATTATGAGTTCAACAACGAGGGCCTTGCGAATATCAAAGGCTATGAATATTACGGCGGTCTGTCCAAGAACATAAACAAACACGGCATGGATGCTTTTGTTGATTTTCTGGCTGACCTGCAGGTCTGGGGCACCCCCGACCAAGTCT
>CAZDQC010000252.1:0-2664 GCA_964507245.1 uncultured Rhodospirillaceae bacterium | reverse complement strand
GGTCAACGGACATCAAGCCTATGGTTGGGACAGAGAGCTGCGAAGCCAAACATATTGGAGTCATAGTGGAAGGCGCAATTTCATGTCGCCATGACGATGGGACCGAAGTCACATATTCTGCTGGCAGTGCCTATGCCATCGAACCAGGTCATGACGCTTGGGTTGAAGGTGACGCTCCAGCTGTCGCGTACGAATTCCATGGTCTTTGGGGCGAGAAAGGCTGATTTTCCCCTCTAAAACTAAAGTTGTGACGCCCGTCTGGTGCCTTCAAACAATCCAGGTACTGGACGGGTAATCAATCGGCTGCGTTAAAAACAGTCACTCGACAGCCTAACCGTGGCCGATATAATCCTTGCGGCCGCCATCCACGGTGAGAACCTGTGCGGTGGTAAAACCGGCCTCCGGGCTGGCAAGGAAAGCGACGGCGGCGGCAATGTCCTCCGGTGCGCCGACGCGACCAACCATCGTCCGCTCCCCCATATCGGCAACGCGTGCCGAAAATTCCTCTTCCGTCGTACTACCACGGGTCATGTCGGTAACGATCCAGCCGGGGCAGATGGCGTTCACGGTGATGCCGGAGCGTCCAAGCTCCAGCGCGAAGCGTTTTGTCAGAATAAGCACTTCGGCCTTTGTCGCGGCGTAGAAGGCGGTGCCCGACAATGTGGTACCGATGGCTGCGTTGGAGGCAATATTGACGATACGACCGTAGCCTCTGGCCTTCATGCCTGCCATGGTTGCACGGGTGGTGTTGATGACGCCGTTGACGTTGACACGGCGCATGCGGTCTAGGGTCGCTTCGTCGTATGTTTCCAATGTGCCGGGAGCAGAGATGCCAGCATTGTTGACTAGTATGGTTGGCGGACCGAGTTCCACTTCCACCCGGTCGAAGAGGGCATGCGCCTGGGCGGAGTCGGACACGTCGGCCTGCACCGCTATGGCAGATGTGCCACCGGCGCGAAGTTCTGTCACCAAGGCTTCAGCAGGCTCTGACTGAGCCGAATAGTTGACGCATATAGCGGTGCCCTGGGCGGCGAGGTGGGCGGAGATAGAGCGCCCGATACCGCGAGAACCACCGGTTACGATCGCGACCTGATCAAATTGGGGCATTGGGGATGTCTTTCCTAGTTTGTAGTCTCTCCGGCGGATTCTGCCCCGCCTAATTCAACGTGATCAACCCTTCATGCTCGACTAATTCTTACATTCCGAACATATAGCCCTTGGTTCAAAAATTAATCGGTTGGTTTCTTCTTCGGACAATGACAAAAAAGTCCCTTAGGCTCATAGATTCTGTAATTAAAGCAAATACAAAATACTACTTGATCGTTATTTCCAGTTAATATTTCGGATGAGTAAGTATTTATGAGGCTGGTTCGATTTTCTCTGACAAAGCCCTATTCAGAAGCTCCAATTCACCCAAGCCCCGCGCCTCCCCTTGCGTTGGCTCCGCAGGATCAAGTCTTCGATGTCATAGCCGTTGACCTCGAGCCATTGCAACGACGGCCCAGGCCAAGCGACCGCTGACAGGTCGACCCGGCCTTGGTGGTCAAGCGGCACGCCCTCGATCCGAAGACGCCGCTTCTGCACCGGATCCGGGCCGCCATGGCGACGGATGGCGATCTTGCCCTGGCTATTTATAATGCGGTGCCAGGGCACATCGGAGCCCATTGGCAGCGTGGCCAAGGCGCGACCTACCCGCCGTGCCGAATTGGCCCCTGCGACCAGCGCGACCTGGCCATAGGTCGCCACCCGACCAACCGGAATCTGTCGTACTACCCGATAGATTCGCTCTTCAAGCTCCCTTGACGCCAAATTTCCCACAGTTGCTCCCACCCTAGCCATATCAGTTCCAAGGCCCTTTTTCTCTCCCCGGCCAAGCCCAGGATTATACATATCTCGCCCCCGGCCTTTGGCGCATTGCTGTTGCCTGCAACCGTTCCCGACACGGCCACACTGCAATCCGTGCCATCGCGCTCGAAGACGCGCTGGATCGATCTGGCCAGCGGAAATATGGCGCCACAGCGCCTCATAGGTCCCACCTTGATCATTCCTAAATAGGTGACCTATTCAGCCATCTTCCGATAGTTTGGTGTCATATCGGGCCCGATAGCGTTCGTCCTGATCTCCCGGACAGGATGGCAGAGCACCGGCCAGTTTGCTGGCTAGAGGGTTGAGAGGTAGAAGTTATTTTAATAAGTTAGAGGTATGTAATTATCCAGATTCAATAAAAACATACAAAAAACTATTTATTATCAATAAATTAAGATTACTTCGAAACTCTGCGGTATTATAGAAAATAATGGGAGAAGAATGAGATGAGTAAGATCGCCGGTGCGACCTTGATAGCAAGGAGCCTCAAGAATCAGGGCATCAACCATCTATTCGGCGTCGTCGGCTTTCCAGTCGGCCCGATTGCCGCGGCGGCACAAGAGGAAGGCATCAACTACGTGGGCATGCGCAACGAGCAAGCAGCCTCCTACGCGGCGCAAGCGTATGGCTACATGACCGGCCGCCCAGGTGCATGCATCGTCGTTACTGGCCCGGGCGTAGTGCACGGCCTTGCGGGTCTAGCGAATGCCCAGCAAAACTGCTGGCCAATGATTCTGATCGGGGGCGCCTCGGAGACGTATCGCGGCGGTATGGGCGCATTCCAAGAGGAGCGCCAGG
>CAZDQC010000251.1:0-2698 GCA_964507245.1 uncultured Rhodospirillaceae bacterium | reverse complement strand
CGAACAGTATTCGTGGCAGACACCACAGTGCACGAATTACCAACTTCGGTAGAAATGGCTGACATCGCAGTGCAAACAGCAGAAGTGGCTCGCCGCCTGGGTCACGAGCCGCGTGTCGCTATGCTGTCTTTTTCTAATTTTGGTAATCCGGGGTGGGATACCGCTAATCGGGTGCGCGAGGCTGTATCGATGATGGACAGTCGTATCACGGATTTTGAGTATGACGGTGAGATGTCGGCCGATGTGGCCCTGAATCCGGATTTACGGGAACTTTATCCCTTCTCCCGCCTCTCTGGCCCGGCCAATGTGTTGATCATGCCAGCACTGCACTCAGCTAATATTTCATCCAAGTTATTGCAGGAATTAGGCGGCGGTACGGTGATCGGTCCAATCCTGGTCGGGCTGACCAAGGCGGTACAGATCGCTGCCATGGGCGCATCAGTCGGCGACTTGGTGAATATGGCCGCCCTGGCGGCACATGAGGCGGCACGGAGATGAATGTTGCGCAGCTCAATACAAGACCGACCTGAGCACGGCTTTTTATCCACGAAATTGGTACGGTCGCGCCAAATTGGAAATTTTTAGTCCAGTTTAATGCCGAAGAAAGACAGTAGTGGGAGTAGCCCAATGGGCAAAAAAAATCAGACTGTTACGACTTTTGAGGTTAGGGATCATGTGGCGCGAATTTCCCTAAACCGACCCGAAGCGATGAACTCCATGAATCCCGAACTCCGTTGGGAACTTTCACAACATTGGGACGAGGTGGAAGCTAACGATGACATATGGGTCGCTGTGGTAACCGGCGCTGGGGAACGGGCTTTTTCTGCTGGGGCCGATTTAAAGCATCGGTCCCGGGAGAGAGAGGCGGATGAGGCGCAGCGGGCAAAATGGAAAAGAATGGCTTTGGAAACGACCTCCTTGATCGAACGGTGGCATTTTCCGAAACCAATAATTGCGCGTGTCAACGGCTTCGCATTGGGGGGTGGCCTGGAACAAGCCTTAGCTTGCGACATCATTGTTGCCGCAGATCATGCAGAATTCGGATTGCCTGAACCTCGCCGCGGCTTAATTGCCGGCTCAGCTGGCGTCCATCGCCTGCCACGTCAAATCGGATTGAAACCAGCTATGGGTTATATGCTGACAGGGCGGCATATAACCGCGCAGCGAGCCTACGACCTTGGATTAATCAATCAAGTTGTGCCGATGGAGAGGCTGGATGAAACGGTTGAGGAGTGGGTTTCCGATATTTTGCGCTGCGCGCCGTTGGCCGTCAGGGCAACCAAGCAGGCCGCTATGTGCGGCTTGGATCATTCCCTCCCGCAAGCCTTCTACACTGCTTACCCTGCTGAACGTTTACGTCAAAAATCTGAGGATGCCTACGAAGGCCCTCGGGCATTTGCCGAAAAACGCCCTCCCAATTGGACGGGGAGGTAGGGGTTTAACAATTCGACTATTACAGCAAGAGCGATCACTGTTATAGAAAAATTTGATTTGGAGAATTTTATGATCCACATGATGGCAGAATGGTGACCCAGAAGGTGTAGTTACTAGCCACACAAAAAATTCGTACAGAATAGCGCGGGAGTAGGAACCATGGCCGAGATTAAAATAGGGCCGGAAATTGTCGACTATTTGTTATATGTAAAGGAAGACAGCGGCATCCTTTGGATTAAGTTTAACCGGCCGGAAAAGATGAATGCCCTCTATGGTACTGCAGAGGCGCTGGGAACTGTTGCCAAGGTAGGCGAGTATATGCGAGCGGGAGATGATGATCCTGACGTGCGAGTGATTGTGCTCACTGGTGTAGGCCGCGGTTTCTGCTCTGGTGCCGATCTCAAGACCCGCCCTTCCAAAGACGAAGTTGGCCCTAGCGTTGATGGTGCCCGCGGTAGCCATGAAGGGCCGGATGCTGCCCGGCAACATTTCTATCACGGGTTTACCAAATTACACCGCGACATCTCTATAATACGCAAGCCAACTATCGCTATGATCAATGGGGCCGCGGTAGGATCTGGCATGGACATGGCGCTCCATTGCGATATTCGCATCGGCTGCGAGGCGACACGGTTCATAGGCTATCAGCAAGCTGGTCAGATCATAGAAAACGGCGGCTGTTATTATTTGCCAAAAATGGTTGGGCTGGGTCGGGCGTTAGAATTCGCCTATACAGGAATGCTATCGGCTGACCTAGCGTACGAATGGGGAATGTTGAACCATCTTGTCAGTTTGGAAGAACTCGAATCCACCACGCGGGAACTTTGTGAACGTATTATCGCCCAGCCGCCGCTAGTTCAATGGACATCCAAGCGGATCATGCGAGCTGCTCTTGACAGTTCGCTGGAGACTACGATGACCCTGACATCGAACGCCGGCGGGATTTTGCAGAGTTCTGGAGACGCCAAGGAGGCCCGCCTTGCCTTCGTTGAGAAAAGAAGGCCAAAATTTAAGGGCATTTGAGGCCTGGCAAAAAAGCTCGGATTCTATTGAGCTTTCACCGATGGGGCTTAATTAGTCACCTTGGGGGCGACATAGTTGGTTTGTATGACGTATACTTAGGACTCATGACAGGGCATGAACGACGGTCACGCTTAGGCGCCAAGACGCGCAGACAACCGTGAATTCCGTGAAGGGAAGCCTTAAAAAACCGTATTCCTAGGTATATTCAAGAAAATAAATTAGCTTGTTTCTGTTCACTGTA
>CAZDQC010000250.1:0-2724 GCA_964507245.1 uncultured Rhodospirillaceae bacterium | reverse complement strand
TGGCCAAAACGTTGCACGCAAATTTATGTTTCAGACCACTTTCAATTCGATCAAACTTTCTGCCGTATCGCGAATACTTTCATCCATGGGCCGGGTCTGCCATCCTAGATCACGACGGATTGCGCTGCTGTCGTAATTCTTTTGTTGGCCCAAGTCCGGAACAATGCGACGCACAGCCTTATCGAATAGAGCTACAAATCGGACCAAAAAATTTGGCAAGCCCCTGGTGGGCACAGTGTACCCCCTGGGTCCGAATTCTCGGTTCAACTGCTCAGCAATCTCCTCCAGCCAACGGAATTCCGTATTAGCGATGTAGCGATGACCCGGCGCCACGAGCGCCGTCATGGCAGTCACATGGGCTACCGCCACGTCACGCACGTCAACGAGACCAATGCCAAATTTAGGGCTTCCCGGTACTTCACGTGCCAAATATTTACGCACCACCTCAATAGAAGCGCTACCGTCCGGATCAATTAGTGGGCCAACTACCAGGGAGGGATTTATAGTAACAAATTCAAACGCCTCATCTTTTGGCAGACTGGCGACAAAATCCCAGGCGGACCGCTCCGCAATGGTTTTTGAAGATGCGTAAGCCCCGATTTCAGGTTTCACAATGCTCCAATCATCCTCGGAAAATTCCGTCTTGCCATCGTGCCCGTAACCAATGGCCGCCACAGATGACGTCATCACGACCCGCTTTACGCCCGCGCGAGAGGCCGCTCCCAGGGCCCGCAAGGCGCCATCGCGGGCCGGAACAATCAAATCATTATGGTCCTTGGGTTCCGCAATTGGCAGGGGCGACGCAGTATGAATTAAAAATTCACAACCAGCGAGTGCCTCGTCCCAGCCCTCATCCGAAAGCAAGTTGCATTCAGAAAAGCTCACATTAGTCGTGTCGGCATGTAGGTTCAGGGCGTTGCGAATTTTCTCGCCTCGCGCCATATCGCGCAAGGTGCCCCGGACGGCATAACCCTCGTCAAGTAAATGCGCAATCACATGCAGAGCAATGTATCCAGACGCACCCGTGACTGCGACGAGCCGCTGCCCGACCATTAACTAACCCTGATCGGTTAGAGCGGCAACAATCTGGTCCACATGGTCTGCTGCCAGTTGATGTAGTTCAGCATCGGTACGGTCTTGGATGGGATGCGGCACCCAAATATAGGCAGGATCGAAGCCCAGAGCATCTGCTTGCACAGACGCCGCTTCAACAAATTCAGTCGTTGCAACGCCAACAGTTGGAATTCCGCGCTTTTCCAGGTTCAGCATGTCATGCGTACAGCACGACGTACAGCTGCCTCAATCAGCCAAGCCTTCGACGACGACATCCACCTCTTCGACGATTGCCTTTTCAATTTCCTTGGGTGCCGTGCGGGCTACTGTCGGTTTGCGGTAGCGTTTCACCGCAATCCCGCGCCCTTCCAGAAGTGTTGCGACCTCTTCGACGAAGACGTCGCCCCTAACTTTGGATATGTCGAGGACCCCAACGGTAAGACCGTCTAGGGACATGGGGCGGGCCATACGAGGCAACGATACTGCTTCCCGTTCGCCCGTAGGGTCCAATAAGCTATCCAAACTCATGTCTTTATCTCCTTTGTCACAGGTCGGCTCGATTCAGGCAGGCCCGGCGTCCAGCCCGCAATGATACCAGAAAATTTGCCCGCTCCACCACCTGCGCGTACTATCAGTAGGCCCGTCGGCAAAAGCTTCGACACCATCTGGCCCGCGAGTTCGGGCTTAACGCCTTCCTCCATGCCGTGCGCACCACGCATGACAGCCTCCGCAGGCAGCTGCATACGATCCATAAGTTCGCCGTGAAGACGCGCCTTGTCCCAACCACCTTCAATGAGAGTGCGTTCATGCTCAGGGCAGACCACCAGCAAACAGTCAGGACCGGGAATTTTGTGAATGTTATCAACCGCATGCAAACTTGTAGCCAAGGTTTGCACAAGTTCTTCAGGCGAACGTGCTTTGTCATCAATCACACCTTGTAGGCCATAGCCCGCAAAGACGGTGACGGCATTTGTGCCGGCCGGAAGGCCACGGTCTATTGTCAACGGTTCCCATGAGGAACCTTCTTCGTCTTCGCAAAAACAATAACTCAACTTTCCGGGGTTGCCCAAAGTAGCCCGGTCCACGCCCTGAGGCTTCCCACCGCCGATATTTCGGATCGCCAATTGCACAGCGCGGCCAATTGTGGAGTTGGCGCGGTTACCTTGGCCCAGGGCATTTCCCTTGCCGTTCATACCGATGTGTTGGGCAATGGGACCATTTACGATGACCACGGGGCCAACAAACCGCGTGGTCGCAAGGGTGCCATGTAGGCAATAATCCTCATCCAAAACTGCCTCGATCGCCGCCAGAACAACAGGTAAATACTCAGGTCGGCAACCGGCCATAACCGCGTTAATGGCAACTTTTTCTACCGTACAGACATCCAGGTTCGAGGGCATCAAGCCCAAATTCTCATCTGCGGAACGTGTCGTCCCTTCCAACATTGCCATCACTCTGGACTGTGTCGGAGGAACTACGGGCAGGCCATCACTCCAGCCCCTTTCGAAACACGCCTCGATAGCATCTTGATTTTCGCCCAGGGGGATCAGACGGGAGTTCATAGGCGTATCCCCATGACGAACCCGCAGTTCAGCCAGATGGCCCTGTTCCTGGTTCAGGGCGCCGCAACCCGGTTTGAAGTCGGGGAGGTCTGCGCCCAAGCCAGTGGTC
>CAZDQC010000249.1:0-2735 GCA_964507245.1 uncultured Rhodospirillaceae bacterium | reverse complement strand
TCAGTTTATAGACCGTAGGCAATATGTCTGATCTCATTATCCGCAACGGTACCATCATCGACGGCACCGGCTCCGCAAGCTTCCGCGCCGACGTAGCAATTTTAGGTGACAGGATCACCAATATCGGCGATTTGACTGCGGCTACAGCCGCGACCGAAGTGAACGCCGCAGGCCAGGTGGTCGCACCCGGCTTCATCGATGTTCACACCCACGATGATCGATTTTTGTTCACTAATCCAGACATGGCGCCCAAGGCTAGTCAGGGCGTCACCACCGTGGTTGTGGGCAATTGCGGATTTTCCCTGGCCCCATGGAAAGACGCAGGCGAAGAACAATTTCCCATGTCCCTATGGCGGGATCGGCAAGATCTAAAATTTGTCTCCGCCGGCGATTATTTGGCAGGATTAGAAACTAGACGCCCAGCCCTTAATGCCGCCATGTTAGTGGGCCACACATCTTTGCGCTATGGCGTGATGGACGATGTGAATCGCGCAGCGACGGACAGCGAAATTGGCCATATGCAGGATGTCCTGCGTGATTGCATTGACGAAGGAGCCATCGGTATGTCCTCAGGTCTGTTCTATCCTCCAGCCCAGGCCGCAAAGACAGAGGAAGTTTCAGCAGTAGCTGAGGTCATGGCGGAAAAGGATGGGATTTATACTGCCCATATTCGCGACGAAGCTGAAGGCGTCATGGCGTCCTTGGAAGAGGCAGCACGGATCGGCAGAGACGCCAATGTTCAGGTGGTCATCTCCCACCACAAGGCCGCGGGCCTGCAGAATTTTGGCATGACAAAGAAAACGCTTCCTTTGATCGAGAAACTTAAGAACCAGCAGCGCCTGACACTTGATGTCTATCCCTACGACGCCTCCTCCACAATGATCCTGCCGCACTTGGTAAACCGGTGCCGCAAAGTGCTTATTACTTGGTCTCGATCCCGCCCCGAAGCGCGCGGCCGCGATTTAGCAGAACTGGCGGAGGAGATGGAGATGACGCCGGAGGAAGCGGCCAAGATACTATTGCCAGGCGGTGCTATCTATTTCCAGTTGGACGAAGAAGATGTGCAACGAGTTCTGTCCTATCCTGGCGCCATGATTGGCTCTGACGGCATTCCTGATGACCAGCACCCCCACCCCCGGCTATGGGGCACTTTCCCTCGGGTCCTAGGACACTATTCCCGTGATCTGGGCCTCATGAACCTAGAAGAGGCGGTGCACCGTATGACGGGCCTCCCGGCTGCTCAATTCGGGTTCAAGGATCGTGGTGAGCTAAAAATAGGAGCCTATGCCGATATTGTCATATTTAATCCCAGAACCGTCATTGACGGAGCAACGTTTGACGAACCCGAGACCCCGGCTATTGGCATCGACAGCGTGTTTGTCAACGGCCTACCCGTCTGGCAAATAGGCAAACCGAGTGGGGAACGTCCGGGTCGTCCAATTCGCCTTAGCGATACCAACAGAGGTAGTTAGTTTGGAATAAAACAAGATTTGAGGAGAGCGTTATGATTACCAAAGGCGTTAGGGAACTCTGCTCCCATGCCGAAAGCATCATCGAAACCTGGTCTGTCGAGCGGGCTATGGAAGCCTATGGAGACGATGACGTGGTATTCGTAGATATTCGTGACATTCGAGAGCTTTGGCGTGAAGGCGCCATCCCCAACGCCATGCATTCACCCCGCGGCATGTTGGAATTTTGGGTCGACCCAGAAAGCCCCTATGCCAAAGAAGAATTTCAATCCGGAAAGCGGTTCGTATTTTTCTGCGCCGGCGGTCTGCGATCGGCTTTGGCCGCCCTGGCAGTACATGAAATGGGTCTGGCCCCGGTTTGCCACATGCAAGGAGGGTATGCCGCCTGGCAAAACGCCGGCGGCGCCACGGAAGAAAAAACGCAGCGCCCACCGAAAACATCATGAGCGAAAGGCAACGCACGTACACATGGGCGAACCCGAGTCAAACTGTTCAGGCAGGCCAAACGATGGCCGGAATAGATTTTCTACGCGCCATGCGGGACGGCACCCTTGCGCAGTGCTCCTTTCAGCGGACAACGGACTATGACCTGATAGAGGTCGAGGATGGTCGGGTAGTATTCGAAGGCAGACCCGGAGAATACCTGCTGAACCCCCTGGGAGCTGTGCATGGCGGCTATTTCGCTGGGATGTTGGACAGCGCTCTGGGGTGCGCCATCCACAGCCGTCTGCCAGCCGGTTACTCCTACACGACTTTAGAATTCAAACTGAACATGGTACGCCCGTTGCCGACCGATGGCCGGGTAATTCGAGCGATAGGCGAGGTCGTGCATCCTGGTCGCAAGATTGCAACTTCAGAAGCGCGCCTGGAAGATAAGGACGATAAGTTGTACGCCCATGGCACCTGTTCCTGCATGATCTTCAATCCGACATGACCATCAAACGGTTTCTCTAACCCGTGCTTTTTTGCTTTCCATATTTCGCCTTTGGCGTTTTCCTAATTGGAGTTGCCCTGGCTTGTTCCCGGTGGCCCAATTAACAATCAAGGAAAGCCACCGCAGGATTCAAATTTACCGGCAACATTTCCTCAAAGATAAAATGCTGATACGGTCCACATGAATTTTGGAATTTTCCCCTAGACCACACGTTGCTTTCAACACCTCCGAATATTTGTCCAATGCCGTTCAAAATATCTAATTTGCTGCAGAAGCTTTACAAACAGGATGGGTTTGTGGTCTTGCCGCGACTGTTCGACGCAGAAGAAGTC
>CAZDQC010000248.1:0-2771 GCA_964507245.1 uncultured Rhodospirillaceae bacterium | reverse complement strand
TACTTGAAACTGCACTTTGCGGGTGGTGGCGCAGTTAGTCTGGAAGCGGAGGTAGTGAATTGCCATCTCAGCGATCTCGATCAAGGTTGGCCGACCACCAGCCGTCCCGATCATGGTTTGCAGGGTTAGGAATTGGAAGTGTCACAGAATTTTGTCATTGCCCTGCCAAAGGGCCGTATCCTGAAGCAGGCAGTGCCCTTACTGCGACATGCCGGTATTGAGCCAGAAGCTGCGTTCTACGATTCCGATTCCCGCCTATTGCGGTTTTCGACGAATGTTCCTGGCCTTGAAATTGTCCGCGTCCGTAGTTTTGATGTTGCCACTTTCGTTGCCTTCGGCGCGGCACAGATCGGTATCGCGGGCAATGATATATTAATGGAATTCAAGTATCCCGAAATCTACACGCCCCTGGATTTGGGAATAGGACGATGCCATATGGCCGTGGCGGAGCCGGCGGAAATGTCGGTTGAGGATGATCCTAGTCAATGGAGCCATATTCGAGTAGCGACGAAATACCCTAAAATTACCCGCCGGCACTTTGCGGCACGAGGGGTGCACGCAGAATGCATTCATTTGAACGGCGCCATGGAATTGGCGCCCAGTCTTGGCCTTTGCCAACGCATTGTCGATCTAGTCAGCAGCGGAGAAACCTTACGTGCCAATGGTCTGGTGGAGGTTGAGCGGATCGCGGAAGTTACCTCACGACTGATCATCAACCGCGCTGCCGCCAAAACCCAGCCCGCACTTCTGTCGGAATGGGTCGACCGGTTTCGGAGGGCCCTTGATGTCGCGTAAGCTACGTGTTTCTGACCCTGCGTTCCCTGAAAAATTCTCGGCATTTTTGATTGAGAAACGCGAGGCGTCCGTTGACGTCGAAAAACAGGTGGCTGAAATTCTTCAACAGGTCCGCCAGCGTGGCGACGAAGCCGTTTTGGAACACACGCGTCTTTTTGATCGGATAGATTACAACGCAGGGGATCTTCGCCTGTCGGCTGCGGAACTTGACCAGGCGATGGAGCTTGTGCCTCAGGAGCAAATTCGAGCCCTGCGCCATGCTTACGAACGGATTACTGCCTATCACGGTCGCCAATTGCCCGCCGATGATCGTTATCTTGATGAGTTGGGCAATCAACTGGGGCACCGTTGGACCGCCGTTGCGGCAGTGGGGCTCTATGTTCCGGGTGGTTTGGCATCCTACCCGTCCACCCTGTTGATGAATGCAATTCCGGCCAAGGTTGCTGGAGTGCCACGACTGGCCATGGTGGTGCCTACACCTGATGGCCTACTGAATCCACTTGTCCTGGCGGCGGCTAAAATCGTGGGCGTGGATGAGATCTACCGTATTGGTGGTGCACAGGCAATCGGCGCCCTAGCTTTCGGCACCGATACAATCCCCTCCGTGGACAAAATTGTCGGGCCAGGAAATGTCTATGTAGCCACGGCCAAACGGCAGGTCTTTGGCACCGTCGGAATTGAAATGATTGCCGGCCCGTCGGAAATCCTAGTTCTAGCCGACAACGGGAACAAACCTGATTGGATTGCAGCAGACCTTTTATCCCAGGCGGAGCATGACATTGCTGCTCAATCCATTCTCATAACCGATGATGAGTCCTTCGCTGATCAAGTCATGGTGTCTGTTTCCGCGCAACTTCGCCATTTGACAAGGGCCGACATCGCGACAGAAAGCTGGAACCGGTTCAGTTGTGTCATCATCGTGCGTAACTGGGGAGAGGCTGTGGATTTGGTTGACCGCATCGCGCCGGAGCACTTGGCGATCTCCATGGCAGAAGATGAAGCAATGTTGGCGAAGATTCGTAACGCGGGCTCCATCTTTCTTGGTTCTCACTCGCCTGAACCAATTGGCGACTATATCGCAGGACCGAACCATGTCTTGCCCACGGCCCGCGGAGCCCGTTTCAGCTCTGGCCTATCGGTGTTAGATTTCATGAAACGCAGTTCCGTCATTCGTTGTAGTGAGGATGGTCTCGCCCAACTGGGGCCGGATGCTATGGTTCTTGCGGAAGCGGAGGGCTTGTCCGCCCATGCCCGGGCAATCTCCATTCGGCTTGAAAAGAAAAGGTAGGCCGGATTGTCCAATCTGCAGCGCATCGCGCAGATTACTCTGGATGAAAATACGCTCATCCGCCGGTCGCCGGACATCGAGCACGAACGGCGTATTGCGATCTATGATCTACTGGAGGCCAACAGTTTTCAGCCCGTAGGTGAATTCGAAGGGCCTTACAATTTGCTCATGGGGATGGAAGAGAACCGGTTGGTATTGAACATCCGCAATTCTGACTACGAACCGTTGACTCGCGTTTTGGTCCCATTGATGCCGTTTCGCCGCATCATCAAAGATTATTTCACGATCTGCGAAAGTTATTTCCAGGCTATCAAATCGGCGCAACCATCGAAGATAGAAGCTATCGATATGGGCCGTCGGGGCCTTCATAACGATGGTTCCGATTTGTTGCGAGAACGTCTGGACGGCAAAATTATCGTCGATAATGAAACAGCGCGGCGGCTGTTTACCCTGATTTGCATCCTGCAGATCAGGAGTCAGATTTAATGATGCATCGACCCAACAGCGTTCTTTTTGCTTGTAATTTCAATTCTGTGCGTTCGCCTATGGCTGAAGGTCTTGCCAAGCATTTTTTTGGTGACATGATCTACATCGATTCAGCCGGCGTCCGGCAGGGCGAAATCGATAGTTTCGCCATCGCGGTCTGCGCTGAAATGAGTGTCGATATTTCCCAGCATAATTCCAAGAC
>CAZDQC010000247.1:621-2804 GCA_964507245.1 uncultured Rhodospirillaceae bacterium | reverse complement strand
TGGAGATGGTGGCCACCGCTATCGCGGGTACAAGAGTTATTGGCACAGAATTCCGTGGGCGCAATCCGATACCTCGAATTCACTATGTCGGCGCATTTGGAGGACTGGCACCCAGGCGAGCCATTGACGGAATTCTTCATGTCTTCTGCTGAACTTGGTGGCGGCGCCTTGTTAGACGAAAGCCATTGGGTGGACTTGATGCTATGGTTTTTCGGTATGCCTGAAAGTCTTTCAGCCCGGGTTGAAAAAATTTCTAATCTGAACATTACCTCTGATGACAACGTGGACATGATGATCAACTTCGCGGGTGGTCTCCGCGCTAATCTGCACTTAGACCTGTATGGCCGGCCGCATCGCAAGTCCATTCGCTTCGTTGGCGACGGCGGCACCATTCTGTGGTCGGAGGTTCCAAACCAAATCGCCATTTGTTTGGAAGCAAGGGAGAATTGGTCAGAGGAAACCTTCCATTGCGAACGCAACGACATGTTCATAGGCGTGGCGCAAGAGTATCTGGACGTTCTGGATGGAATGGCACCGGACACGTGCACGATTGATGATGGTCTGAACGTCATGACCTTGCTGGAAGCAGCACGGCACAGCCATGAAACCGGCCGGCGTGTGGAATTGAACTAGCACCATGGCATTGCAGGGACTAACAGTATTGGCGGTGGTGCCCGCACGGGGTGGTTCTAAATCCATTCCCCGCAAGAACTTGGCTCAGGTGGGCGGTATCTCGTTGGTTGGCAGAGCCGGGAAACTAGCCTCCGGCTTGGACTGGGTCGACCGTGCCGTCATCTCAACCGATGATAAAGATATTGCGGCGGAAGCCTTAAAATATGGACTAGACGTCCCCTTCATGCGGCCCGAGGAGTTGGCCAGAGACAAATCTACCTCCAACGAAATGTGGCGCCACGCCTGGCTGGCGTCGGAGGACCATTACGGCATGCGTTTTGAAATTTCAATTTTGCTGGAGCCCACTAGTCCTCTGCGGCGGGTCGAAGATGTTATGTTAACAGTGCAAACCCTAGTTGACAGCGGCCGCAAGGCTGCCGCTACTTTGAGTCGTACACCTGCTCATTTTACTCCACAAAAAACCCTGAAGCTGGACGATTGCGGCAACCTTAAACCCTATTTACCGGTTGGCCGTACCGCCCTGCGCCAAGATATTCCCGATTATTTTCATTGCAACGGCATATGCTACGCCTTGCGCCGCGCTACCCTGGTGGACGAAGGCCACATCATGGAAGAAGATTGTATCGCCGTCGTCATCAATCGGCCCCTAGTCAACATTGATGACCCGTTCGAATTGGAATTAGCGGAGTGGATGTTAGAACAGGAAAAGACAGAATAAAGAACATAATTCGGCTAGGGGATTGGAAAAAGACCTTGAACCACAAGGCATGCTAAGCTGCTCGTTCCGGTCATATTCATTTACCCCGGCTATGGCGATATTGGGTCCTACTGCCAGCTGAAAATTCGCAATTGCATTTCCCCCTGTTCGACTAGCGGTCTACTTGCCCGAGCCAGTGCAGTTAACTTAGGTCTTTGCGCACATTTTCAGTCCGGCAGTAGATCATAGGTGGTATTTTTCAGAATTGGTCGGTGATGGCGCTTGTAGCGGCGTTTGAAATGTTTTTCCAGCAAAGCCCGGTTAAAGCTACGGCCGTCCACCAGCAGGCGGAAGCCCGGCGGAAACCTTGCCTCCATATCCAGCACGTCGATGGCAGCACGTCGTTCCGGCGTTAGGGCAGGGCCATCCAGATAGATCATGTTAGGCACTATGTCGGGTATTTTGGCGAATCGCCAGACGGGAACATCACCCAGCATATCCTCCACCCGTTCCGTGATAGTGATGTCACAAAAGGGCCATAAGTGTTCCGGCATGGAGGCGATGGTAACCCGGCCCCAATGAGCTTCCGCGTCCAGGGAATAGAGGAAACCGGGCGCACCCTCGGCTAAATTGTCGGCCAAAGCTTGAGCGTAGATGATAGTGGAACAGCCGCTGCCGAACTCTAACAATACTTTGGGCTTTCGTTCCCGCACTTGGGTGTAGATAGCCCATAAATCAGACCAGACGGGTGGCTTCGCCGCTGCAGGTCTAGCATTGAATAAAGAAACATATCCCAAGCGGGCCAGTGCGCGGTAGCCTTGATGATCCAATACGGCGAGGCCGGCTTTTCGGT
>CAZDQC010000247.1:0-611 GCA_964507245.1 uncultured Rhodospirillaceae bacterium | reverse complement strand
ACATGGGCCTATATAGTCAGAATGCAATGGCTGCGCCAATCCTTAGCCAGTGAATTGTGAGAGAAATTTGGCCAAACCCGCACCCATCTTTATCGGGGGTTTAATGCGTTCCGGAACCACACTGTTCCGGGCCATGCTGGCCCAACATTCAGCCATCGCGTCCGGGTTGGAAACCCATTGGTTTGATATTGACTGGCCGAACCAGCAGGCTCGCGGCAGCGAACCATTGAAGGTATATCTGCATCGGATTGGCGATTTTTTCAAGATTGATGCGGAGCGGGTGGATGGCTTCATTGATAGAGCTGACAGCGCGGAAATTTTCCTAGATCTTTTTATGAACGCCGTCGTCCGCCGTGACGGCAAGCGGCGGTGGGCAGAGAAGACCACAGGTAATATCCTTCATCTGAACCGCATTATAGCTCATTGGCCTAGGGCGAAGATTATTCACATCATCCGTGATCCCCGGGATGTCTTTGCATCTTTCCGACGCAGCAAGAAATACGGTGGCGTGACCGAGTACGCCAACCTTTGGTGCGATTATTTGGGACAGGTCGAACGCTTCAAGGTAGAACTGCCTTTGACGACTGAGACTTATTTTGAAATCCGCTACG
>CAZDQC010000246.1:0-2807 GCA_964507245.1 uncultured Rhodospirillaceae bacterium | reverse complement strand
CTGGTGGGTATAAGTCGCGGCCTCGGCCGGATCCAAACAACCCGTAAGAAAAATAAGAGGAACTTGATCTTGCAGGGCGTTGGCCATGACATTGGCTGCATTGGCAACACCCGGACCCAGGGTCGCCAATAAAATCCCTGGCGCACCTGTCACATGGTGGGTGCCTTCGGCCATAAAACCACCTGTGTTCTCATGCTTACACAACTCAAATTGTATGCCGGCACGATGCAGAGCCGCCATCACCGCCAAGACCTCACCCCCAGGGATGCCAAAGGCGTGTCGGCAGCCCGCCTGATACAGACGTCGTGCCAAAATATCCGCGCTAGAATTTGTCATTACTTACCTTGCGTCAGGTCCGGCACCATTGGCAAGATAGCGCATGGGTTTCAGAGAGATTTTTCCTCCGTTACTGGCTGGCTTATTTTTGATGTTTTTCGCCAGCGTGGCGCCATCATCGCCACTACTCCAAGGAGACAGACAGATTTTTGTCACCTCGAATGGTTGGCATACGGGAATTGCCATAAAACGATCATATCTGTCTCCTGAGAACATGCCGGAGATTACTGATTTGCCGCAAGCCCAATTCCTAGAATTTGGCTGGGGCGATGCCGAATTTTATCCAGCGAAAGGAGCTGCCATCGACATAGCGCTGGCAGCGGCCTTGGTGCCGACGGCGGCCGTTATGCATGTGGTCAGTCTACCGGCAGAGCCGTCGCGGCATTTCACCCGTGCAGAGGTTGTACAATTGTCCCTCAGCAAGCAAGATCTGGACCGGCTGATAGCCTTCATTTCAAGTAGCTTCGACCGCAAGAGCAGACCGCGAGCCGATCCCATCGCGTCTGGGCTTTATAAAGCCAGCTATTTCTATTCCGCAAATGGAAAATTTCATCTTTTGAATACTTGCAATAGCTGGACGGCCCGGGCGCTCCGCGCTGGCGGATTTAAGATCAAAATGTTTGAAACCGTTCGAGCGGAGTCTTTGATGCAGCAAGTTAGAACCCTAAGCCGCGTTTAGTTCTACCAATGCTTGCTCTCGCAAATCCGCCTTGCGCACCTTGCCTGTGGAAGTCATGGGCAGTTTGGGCAGGAACAATATGTGTCGGGGAATTTTGAAAGAAGCGATCTGACCCCGGCAGTAATTCAAAATATTTTCCTCACATGGTGCGGTGCCAGCCCGCGGCACTACGAAAGCAATGGCAACTTCCGTTAGGTGGTCGTCAGGATGGCCAATGACTGCCACCTCTGCGACATCAGAATGGCCTTGTAGATAGGCCTCCACCTCCATGGGGTCCACATTCTCACCCCCGATCTTCAGCATGTCCTTGTACCGACCCAGGAACCGCAGATAGCCGTCTACCCGTAAATAACCCATGTCGCCAGTTCGAAACCAGCCGTCGCCATCATAGGCCTTGGCGGTTTCCTCGGGCATTTTGTAATAGCAGAGCATAAGATTATAGCTCTTGACAATGATCTCGCCGGGGATCTCGCATGGTTGGTCGTGCCCGGTTTCAGGGTCGATGACACGAAACTCAAATCCATCGCAAGGAGGCCCCGACGAATTGAAAACCTGCTCGGCGGTGGAATCAAGATAGGAGAGACAGGCATTGCCGCCGATTTCGGTCATGCCATAAGCAGTCAAAGGCCACAGGGGGGCCAAAACCTTCAGCGCCTTTTGATAGATGGGTACAGCACTAGCGGTCCCAGCGCCGAACGTCCCAGTGCGCAAAGTAGACAGGTTTCGAGGCTGGGCCTCCTGCGCATCAACCAGGGCCTTTACATGCGTCTCGAAGCCGGAGATTTGCGTGACGCCTTCCGTCTCAATAGCATCCAGACAGGCTTCAGGGTCAAAAGTATCGGTCAGGATAAGCCTGTTACCAGCGGCCATGGACAACATGGGTCCATCCAGATAGCCAAAAATATGGAACAGGGGCAGATAGTCGTACATCACGTCTCGCTCCGTGGTGCCAAGGTGTTTCACTCGGTCGACCTGGTTGCGCAGAAAACCGTGGCTGCGGACCACGCCCTTGGGGAAACCGGTTGTGCCAGATGTGTACATGATGAAGGCAGGATCATTCCGGCCCACTGCTTCGGCACGGCGTCGCAATTCCTCCGCCAATTCATTATCTGTGTTGCTCGCGATGGCCGCCCAATGTGTTGTGCCATCCGGCACCGAGCCTTCGGGATCCCTGGTCTTGATAATGATCTGATTTAGGTGGGGGAACTGGTCTGAATTTGGCAGCATCTCCTTTACCATGGCCCAATAATCTATGGGCCCTGAACTATCATGTGTGATAAGTGTGCTGCATTCGGATTGGCTCAGAACATAAGCCGCATCTCCCGTACGGAAACGAGTGTTGATGGGCACCATGATGGCACCCACACGGGCAATGGCAAAGATTAGGTGCACCCATTCCGGACAATTATTCAGCCAGACACCCACACGGTCGCCGACACGGACGCCAGCCGCGATCAGGCCGCACGCGGCTTGATTTGACAATCGGGCAATATCGTCAAAGGTCTGCGACTCTTCGTTGAACAACAGAGCCTGCTGACCTCCCCAGCGATCCGCAGCCAAACGCGGCAAGTCCGCCAGTGTAGTAGTATCCGTCCAGGGCGTCGGGTTCGAACAGTCCATCACTACGGCGGAAAACCGTAAAGATTTGCTGCGTTGTTGTAGGTGGTCTTCCGACGCACAGTGTCAGGCAGATGGCCCATTTCTCGCTCAATAAATTCTTGGCTGTCGGGCCAGATGCCGTCTGGGTGCGGGAAGTCCGAGCCCCACATGATATTGTCCTCGCCCAGGTGCT
>CAZDQC010000245.1:0-2819 GCA_964507245.1 uncultured Rhodospirillaceae bacterium | reverse complement strand
GCCGAATTGACATAGACCTGACCTCATTTGGTCGGAGTGAGAGGATTTGAACCTCTAACCCCCTGTCTGAGGGGGTAAGTTATACTCCCTTATCCGCAGTTATAGTAGAAACTTTCCTTATGCTCTGACTATAAGTTACTCCCTGACCCGCAATCTAAATGCAACCGAGTTGGCTTGTGAAAGCCGCAACCCGGCTATCCAGGCAAGCCATTCATGTGGCCTTTGCCCCTGGTGTAGGTCAGCCCCTGACCGAGCGGCTCAAGCAAGTCATCTCATCATCAAGATAGGCCCCGAGCTCTCCCAGCGTCACCTTGCCATCACCGTTGCCATAACTGCACAGCGTCAGACCGGTCTGACGATTCTCGAACCTAGGACCATGGCGGAAACTGCCGTACAGGCCCACGACCAACCCTTTGTGCCAATAGGCTACATTCAGCCTCATTAACTGCTCCCATAGATTCCCCGACCTTGGGCAGCTAAACTCCAGCCTATGGCGGAGGGAACTCAGCGCAGATTGGCGGCAATCGTTTCGGCTGACGTAGTTGGTTATTCACGCCTGATGGGCGTGGATGAAACTGGCACTCTAGCTGCACTTCGTGCCCATCGGGCGGAAATGATTGACGGCAAGATTACCGAGCATGGCGGACGCATTGTCAAAACTATGGGCGATGGTTTGCTTTTGGTGTTTGCAAATGCCGTCGATGCAGTGCGATGTTCGATCGACGTTCAAGAGGAAATGACGGCACGAAATCTGGACGTTCGCGACGATGAAAAGATCATCTTCCGTATAGGGATCAATCTCAGCGAGATCATATTTGAAGACGGGGATATATTTGGCGATGGGGTCAACGTCACGGCGAGACTGGAAGGCATGGCGGAACCAGGCGGTTTGCTGATTTCCCATGCTGTGCAGGAAAACATAGTGGGCAATTTGGGCGCTGTGTTCGCCGATAATGGTGAAAGAGCGCTCAAGAATATCGCCAATCCAGTTCGCGTCTGGTCCTGGCCGCGCAAGCTCCCCACCAATAGGCCAGACCGAAAGCCATTTGTTGTGGTGGCAGAGTTCGAGGGTCGCGGTGAAGAAGAGAAAGCTCTCGCCGGCGATTTGCGCGACGATCTTGCAGCCGCACTGTCTCGGCTGACCGGACTGGAATTGACACTCGATCAACGCAAGGCGGATTATCTGATCCAGGGCGGCATCCGTCTGACTGCCAACCGATGCCGCCTTTCGGCCCAACTGATCAGCGTAGACAATGAAAAGCAGTTGTGGGCCGAACGCTACCAGGAGGATGCAGCTGATACTTTCGAAATCCTGGATCGCTGCGTTCCGCGCATGGTCATGAGCGTTCGCCGCCGTATCGCCTTGGATGATGCTGAGCGACTGTCCGAAATGAGTTTGGAGGAGATGACGATTGAACAGTTGTTGTCCGCGTCCGGGGTCAGTTTTTTCACGCCGACCAAGGACGGTTGGCTGCGCGGCGGAAAGATTGCGGAACGGGCCTTGCAGAGAGAGCCCAAGAATTTCATGGCCCTGGCAATGGCGGCGACGGGCGGCGGGATGACGGAAATACTGTACGGCTTCCGGACGCCAGATGATAAGGCGATCACTCTTGCACTGAAACGGATCGAGGAAGGCCGCCGCCAAACCAACACAAGCGACATGCTATTGTCTGTTTATTCGTTCCTGTTGCTCTTTGGCCGCAACCAACACGAAGAAGCGATTGCTGCTGCGGAAGCCTCCCTGCAATTAAATCCCGAATTCAATTTGGGCCTTTGGAGCTTGGGTGCGGCCAAGATTTTCGCCGGCGATTTCGAAGCCGGCGTTGATGCCGCGACGCGGGCGGTCAACGTAGATATCCGTGATCCATATGTGCATCTATATAGCCGGGCCGTCGGTTACGGGCATTTCTCGATGAAGCGGTTCCAGGACGCTGTCGACTGGTTCTGGAAGGCTGATCAGTTGGCGCCGGCGTTGCCGCATAACCTTGCGGGTTTGGCCGCCAGCCGATCACTTAACAAGGATCACAAAGGCGCACACGGTGCGGTCGCGCGCTTGCTCGACGAGGAGCCAGAATTCCGTATTCGCGACATGATGGCCCTGCCGTTCCGGGATATCTCGGTCGGTGAGTGGTTCATCGATGGCCTGCATGCGGCCGGTGCGCCCGACTAGCTAATCCGGTAGCATTTCGCCGGATCCGCCAAAATCAGTCGGCAAATCCTTGAATTTTGGCGGTCCGTCATGGACCGATATTGTTTTTGATCCGTAGTGGACATGTATCGTTGGTTCGTGAACAAGATCCGGCACAGTATTGGGATAGACCTCTACAAAATTAAAACCCGGAAGATCACAGATAACGTGACCGCCACAGGTTTTACAGAATTTTCGGAAGTTGGTCTCGGTCTTATTGAAGGTGCCAATATTGTCCTCACCCTTCCTAATCCGCACATTGTCCGGCGTCCAAAAACCAAAGGAATTGATCGGCGCAGCAGCCCAAGCAGCGCAATCGTTGCAGTGGCAATAAGCCATCACCGCCGGCGCACCGATAACTTCAAACTCAATCACACCACAGAAACAACTACCCTTGTAGGTATTGTTCATCATCGCCTCCATCGGTTCATCGGCCAGTCTAGTTAGTGCCAACACCACTGTGGTTGACCCAAAGTGTATGCCTCGGCCTAACATGGCGCAACTCGACTTTGCAGTATCGTCAAAGTCAACAACAAAGGGTCGGAGGATATTGCCAACCAACGGCAACCCAAACGACAAAACCCCCAGAAACCGCAGTTTCCAGGGGTTCGTGATGGTCGGAGTGAGAGGA
>CAZDQC010000244.1:0-2837 GCA_964507245.1 uncultured Rhodospirillaceae bacterium | reverse complement strand
CCCTTTACCACCAAAAGGTCCTGCTTCTGAGTGATCTCGACATCGTTTTCTGAATAACCAGCAACCGCCATCGTAATGCGATATTTTGATTCTTCCGTTTTTTCGATGTCGTAGTGCGGAAAGCCATTATATGCATCAGTGCCGTTAAAAGCCTGTTCGAACAGGCGTTCGAAACGGTCAAAGCCAACAGAAGTATGCATTAGGGGAGCAAAATTAAACGTATTCATCGTATGTCCTCCTCGATGAGCAACATAGGTTAATGATCAGCCTCTATGGCCTGATCGGTTAATTGCCGGTCCCAGAAGTGCGGCTACCGACAAAAGATAGATAAGAACTTTTGTTAGAATTTCAAGAACCGTCGTAGACCCTCCCACAAACTAACCACCCTATCCCGCCAGCGCTGCTTGACTTGGCGCCTACCGCAACCAAAGTAGCAGTCCGGATTCCGTCTTACGGGCCCATCGTTCTGCATCTTGTTTGAGAACAAAGGTTCGTGACCGAGAGCCTAAATCAGCTCTCCGGACTTGTACTTGATATCGGCCATTACGACTTCGTATGCTTGCCATTGGACACACCTCATTGTGACTGTGGTGTGACAGGGCGGTGGTTTTGGGATGTGTCTAAAACAGAACCGCAAGAAATCTAAATATTTTCAATGGGGTAGTGGCACACCCGGCAGGACTCGAACCTGCGACCTACGGATTAGAAGAAGCACCGTCTAACCCAAAAACTGCCAGTGTTACCTATTTTCCACCCCGTCTTTAACCACATTTCCCCGTAAAATAGGTAACACCCTAAACCCCCCATAATTGCGGTTACTACGCCACCTGAATCGCGTGGTATTATGCGGCCATGGCCAAACGGATCGATATTGGGCGCGGCTTCGCCGAAGTGATGAACCACCTTCCGCTGTACAGGCTTCCTAGGTACTCGAATTTTCGCCCATCGGCCCCAAACCACCCGATTTGGCCGAAGATGGAAGCTAATGGCCAGCCATCATCTACCTCGGTTATACTTCTCTTATGCGCGCCCTGGTCGCCACACTGACCGCCCTCATGCTGTTCGCCACGACGCCCGTGGCGGCGGAGGCCTCTGGTGCCTGACGGAAAAGCTCTTGGGCCGGTACCGGCGCGCGGGTTGATCCATTTCGAATACCATTCCACTTGGCCAGTAACGGCGAATAACAAGAACGAAAATTGCAACGATCCAAGTTGAACCTACCCAACAAAGCTGCGGCGCATTCGTGACAGGTGTAAATCTGACCAAACCCATGAATGCCGCCACCGTGGCCACCGGATGAAATCAATGAACATGGACTATAAAATCATCTCCGCCGATGACCATCTCGATCTCGGCTATTTGCCCCAGGATTTCTGGACCCGCAACATGGCACAGTCATATGCCCAACGAGCCCCCCACGTAGAGGCTCGGAATGGCACCGCGCTGTGGGTTTGCGAAGATAAAGTCTGGGGCGGCTGGCGCGGCGGGATGGCGGGCGGCAACCAACCCCCCGACCGCCCCGTGGTCACCGCCCTTGAGAGGGGCGGCCACAGCGATTACGGCCAGCGCCGCCCGGCGGTGCCGGAACTGCGCCTGGCCGACATGGACCGCGACGGCGTGCATGCCCATGTGATCTATGGCCCGGTGTTTTCCATCAATGCGGACGACCCGGATCTCAGGGATGCCTGCTATGCCGCCTATAACGACTCTTTAAGGGAGTTCTGCGCCGCCGCGCCGGACCGCCTGCTGGGCGTGCCGATGTTGCCGCCCGCGCCGGCATCGGCTCATGCGGAGTTGTTGCGCTTGGCAAAAGTCGGTGGCTGGAAACAAGCCAATCTGCAAATCGCCGAGGTGGCGCCGCGCCTGCATGACCCGGCCTGGGAACCGCTGTGGAAGGCGTTGGAGGAAACCGGGATCATTCTGTCGTTCCACGTCACGGTTTTCAACGTGGCGAAAGATAACCCGGCCTTTGGCACCCCGGCCAGTACATTTGTTGCCACCAAGGAATTCATCAGGCAGTTCCTGGATCCCTTTGTCGATCTATTTGCCTGGGGCATTCTCGAACGGCATCCAAGGATGCGCGTGACCATGGCGGAAAGCGGCCTGGGCTGGGTGCCTTGGGTGGTACAGGAGCTGGATACCCGGTTCGGCCGCCTGCACGAGAGCAAATCCTATTGGGACCGCCACGGCGGCGTGCCCCTGGCCATTCCGCCCAGCGAATTGTTCAAGCGGCAGATCTATGCCAGTTTTCAGGACGACCCCATCGCCATTGCCCTGCTGCCCTTCATGGGCGAGGGGCATGTGATGTGGGCGTCCGACTACCCCCACCCCGACAGCACCTGGCCGTTCTCCCAACAAAAAATTGAAGATCAGATGGCCGACCTTTCGCCGCGGATGCGCAAGAGTCTGCTGCATGACAACGCGGTCGCGCTGTATGGGCTTGAGGTCTAGCGCGAATGGATTCTCATCAGCCATGACATTAAGCTGGCGTCATGAGAGAGGAAACGCAGCACAGGCTGGCGGCCATCGTACAGGTGCAGACTACGTGGGTGGCCATTGATCTTGGCGTTGTGCGCTGGCGACCTGCAGGCACTGTTGAGGTATATTGGTTCGTCTAGTTCGACGCGCAGGCGTTCTAGGGCCTCGCCAAAGCCAGCGACTAGGCTCACTTGGTCCGTCGTCGGACAGGCCAGTTCAGAACGCGAGAAATGGTCGAGCATGGAGGGTACCTATGGCATTGCCGCAGCGTAACGGTTCGCTATCCATCACCGACCACCCAACGGACCCAATTGAAATCGATTGTCAGAAGTGTGGCCGCAAAGGGCGTTATCGGAAGG
>CAZDQC010000243.1:0-2863 GCA_964507245.1 uncultured Rhodospirillaceae bacterium | reverse complement strand
AAGGCTGGTTGATTGACCTCGGTTTTTTGGGCTAAGGTCGAGGCCTCACGCTCCGCTCGACGGGCCACTGTTCGAGCCATGTGTAGGTGAGCCGCAAGAGCGCTACCGCCCGGCAGAATAAATGAGTCTAAGGTAGCCAAATTTCCTCCCAAAGCGTCGATCTCCTGCTCCAGGCGTTCGACTTGGGCGTCTACGATTCTCAGTGGTGGGTATTTTGGGTTCTCCACGATAGGCGTGGCTAGATCTGCACCTAAATCGAACAGATCATTTTGTATGCGGGACAACATCTCCTCCATCGTTCCTGCTGTGTGCAGGCGAGCCAAACCAATCACGGCGTTCAATTCGTCCACATCGCCATAAGTGGCGACGCGCAGATCGTCCTTTGGCACGCGGCTACCATCGGATAGGGACGTTTCGCCGCTGTCGCCACCGCGCGTGTAGATTTTCGTCAGTTTGACCATAGTTTCGTCTAACCCTGATGGACCAAGAAGATCTGCAGCATAAAGATACCAATGGCGAACTGCAGCACAATACGCCTGCGCATCCGATTGTTCCTACGTTTTTTGATCCTTTCAGCTCCAGGTAAAACCGTGTGCCAAACGGCTTCTTCCAATCGAGCCGCCATTTTTCCTCACCAACAATGATTTGGTGTCCCCATTTGTGGCCCGTTCAAACTGGCCGAAAATGCCTTTTGTCCTTATTCTATTGTTTATCCCTACGGAGGTGAACGATGTTGGATAGTGCCACCGCTGGCAAGATCAAGGATGCGGTCGATGCCGGTTTTGACGAACAAGTGGATTTTACAGCTGAATTGGTCAAGTTTCCTTCACGTCGTGGTCGGGAGCATACTGCGCAAGATTTCATGGCCCTTGCCATGCGGGATCAAGGCTTGGCAGTCGATCGCTGGCAAATCGATGTGAAACAGCTGATGCATTTGCCAGGATTTTCTCCTGTCTATGTGGACTATGACAACGCTTTTAATGTGGTTGGCGCACATAGAGACGAAAGCAGTAAGGGTCGATCGTTAATATTGAATGGACATATCGATGTGGTGCCAGAGGGTCCGTTAGAAATGTGGTCCTCACCGCCTTACGAGCCTCGTGTTGAGGGCGGCTGGATGTATGGTCGGGGTTCCGGCGACATGAAGGCCGGTCTAGCGGGCGCCATGTACGCTCTCAAGGCCCTGGACCGGATTAGTGTTAAGCCGGCAGCCGACGTTTTTTTACAGTCCGTGGTGGAAGAGGAATGCACAGGCAATGGGGCGTTGGCCTGTCTGGCGCGTGGTTATCGGGCTGATGCCGCTCTTATCCCTGAGCCTATGGGCGATTGTCTGGTTCGGGCGCAAATTGGCGTTATGTGGTTGCAAATCGAGGTGCGGGGAATTCCTGTTCACGTGGCTTATGCAGGAAGTGGCTCCAATGCAATCGAGGCGGCCTATGTGTTGATCCAGAGCTTGAAGGAGCTTGAGAAGAAGTGGAACGCAGAAAGGATAGATCAACCGCTATATGCCGATCATGATCATCCCATCAATTTTAATGTGGGCAAAATTCAGGGGGGCGATTGGGCATCGTCTGTACCCTCGTGGTGTGTGTTTGATCTTAGGGTGGCGGTCTATCCTGACGACGATCTGAATTCCCGCCGGGCCGAATTAGAGGCCTGCATCCGGGATGCGGCTTCACAAGACGCCTTCCTGCGTAATGCTCCGCCACAGGTTAATTACAACGGCTTCCTAGCTGAGGGATATGTCCTTAAAGATGCAGACGAAGCTGAGAACGCCTTGGGCTGGGCCCATCAAGAAGCTTACGGCCAGGAATTACGGGCTGAAGTAACAACGGCAACCACCGATGCCCGCTTTTTTGGCCTATATGCAGATACGCCTGGACTAGTCTATGGCCCCTTGTCGGACGGTATACACGGCTTCGACGAACGGGTTAGTTTGGAGTCCGTACGCCAAAACACGCAAGCGATAGCCTTGTTTGTCGCTGAGTGGTGCGGCTTGGTAGTGAAGTGAAAATCAAATTGGAAATTTTTTAGATGAGTGCTGTTAATGGCATTCAAAAAGTAATCCGTGCCCGGTGAACTGATTCATGATTCCGTTAGCCCGGAGGGCATGCCAGTAGGTTGCAGCATTGATAGCGATGACCGGTTTCCCCAATATTTTTTCCATTTCCAAAGCTAGGCCAACCATCGAAAGATTTGTGCCAACTTGGACAATAGCGTCGATGTCGTCATCATCCATCTCGAGCAAATGCCGACGTAACGTCTCGGCCTGAACTTCAGCGATAGCAACAGGGCTGTTACAACGTAGGCCCACGAATTTAGCCACAGTAAAACCGCAATCTTCGAAAAACCGAGTTACATTCACATCGGAAATTGGCATGTAAGGCGAGATTACGGCGATGCGCTTGGCTCTCGATAAATTCAGAACAGCCTCGCAAGCAAAGGATCCTGCTGATACAGGGACTCCGGCATATTCAGAAAGGTCATTCATACGCTTTTCTGAGGCATCCCTGCCGTCCCAGAACATTAGGGCGGACATACCCATGATTAGGTAGTCGGGGGCAAGGGTCTTACATCGGTCAACGGTCGCATATAACTCCCCTCCAATTGCTTCAATCAAGGAGAGGAAATCTTCATCGTTATGGACTGGCATGTTAGGTACGAAAATACGTCCGAAATGATTGGTAACGCCCTCGGGCCGCAAAGCCTCCATATCCGGTTGCACGATGGTATTAGTGGAGGGGGCTACGACGGCGAATTTGCAGCGCCAGCCAAGGGCATCTTTTGACATTCTTTGATCCCTATAATTGTGACGATTAAGTGAATTTAGTCCAATTCAATTAGTAAATTTAATTATAATTTT
>CAZDQC010000242.1:0-2891 GCA_964507245.1 uncultured Rhodospirillaceae bacterium | reverse complement strand
CAGGGCGCCGCAACCCGGTTTGAAGTCGGGGAGGTCTGCGCCCAAGCCAGTGGTCGCAGTAATATTTTCCCACGCGGTGCGATCCCAACCGTAAGTACGGTCAATCTCCTTTCCGTCTTCAAATCGCACTAATGTCGGTACAATTTCGATATCCAAGGTATAGGAAACGTCCAGCGTCGTGTCGTCGGCGACACCATCAACGCCATCCGGAAATTTTGGATCGTCCTGGGAATAGATTTTTAAATCATTTGTCAGCAAAATTTCCTGCAGTACTGGCGTCACCATGACGCAAGTGGGACAATCCCGTTTGACGATGGCAATCAACCCATTCTTTTGCATGCAATGGCATCCTTTCACAGACTAAGATTATCCTACACCAACCAGTTCTTATAGTTAGCCATGCGCGCGAAGAATTATGCTAAAATCTTTGGGACTAAGGTCGAAGCGACTTCCCGCTACTGGTTGCAAAACCCTCTATAGGTTCCGCATGAATGTGCAGCATGGAACTATAATTGGCACTTATTGTAGCTGTAAACGTTAGGTTCTAAGGATCTCGGCCACCCATATTCTGTAATTTATCGTTCATGCGGCGCATGCCTTTCAACCAGCGCTCCAAATCATTTGTTTTATAGTTCATCCAGGTCTGAGCGATATCATCGGTGAGGATCAGAAACCGCTCCTCTTCGACGGCAGTTGCCACTTGTTCTGCAACCTCCTCTGGTTCCTTAATTGGCCCCGCAGCAGTCCTGGCGAAGGGTTTATCGGTATCACCAAGCATGGGTGTACGTACGCCCAGGGGGGCGAGTAACGAGACCCGTATACCTTCATGATGATGGGTTACCGAGAGATACTCAGCCAAGCCGACCACGGCATGTTTCGAAACGGTATACGGCAAATTACCGTGGGACATAAGTATACCGGCCATGGAAGCGGTATGCAGCAGATAGCCAGTCCCTCGTTCGATCATGCCAGGCAGTACGGTACGTACAGCGTAGACATGGGCCATGACGTTGACCTGCCACTGATCCTGCCAAACCGACAGATCCGTATTGAGGATCTCCCGGCCGGAATTGATGCCCGCGTTATTAAAAAAAATATCAATTGGGCCGTAAGTCTTTTCTGCCGCATCGACAAGGGCCTTGACCTCCCCATCGTCGCCGACATTACAGGCAACGCCCAATCCGCCGAACTCCGCTGCGACCGCCTTGGCACCTTCGCCATTCAAGTCTGCAACCACAACCTTGGCACCCCGTTCTGAAAAATTTCGACAGCACGCAGCCCCAATTCCAGATGCACCACCCGTGACGACGGCTACCTTGTCTTGAAATTGCATTTGTTTATCCACCTTATTTCCTACAGGCCAAGAACCGCACACCCTCGTCGCCGACCTGTTCTGCGTGAGGTACATTTGCATTTAAAGCGAAGACATTACCAGCCCGGCAGATTACCGAACGGTCCTCCATCGTAATCGTTATTTCGCCTTTCAGAACCAGCACCGAGGCGCCGAATTCGTGTGTATGAATAGGTTCGCAAGGATTAGGCGCAAAATTCCGGACATTAACGTCGCGATACTCGCCTTGTACCAATTTTCTCACGAAATTTTGCTTCATTCACCACCCTGGATCCACTTGTATCCTTTATGGTCTATAGCCTAACCTGCGATTCCTGGGTAGACAATCAAACGGGGAAGCGACAATGAAATTTGGCCTGAGCATGCCGATCAGAGGCCCACTAGCTAATGCTGCTGACATTCTGACTTTGGCGCAAAAAGCAGAGATATTGGGTTACAACTATCTGACCGTTGCAGATCATATCGTCGTACCAACTGAGATCTCATCGGATTATCCATATTCCGAGGATGGACAGTTTCCCTGGTCTGAGGGCGGCAGCGTGGAATGTATGGAACAGTTTACTTTGCTATCCTGGTTGGCGGGCGTTACTGACAAGATCGCGTTATTGACCTCCGTTACCGTGGTACCCCACCGCAACCCCCTATTCATGGCCAAATCTCTCGCCACACTCGATCAATTGACCAAAGGCCGTATCAACTTCGGTTGCGGCGCTGGCTGGATGCGGGAAGAGTTTGAGGCGCTGGGTCTGCCGCCGTTTGACGCTCGCGGCAAAGTCACCAACGAATATATAGCTGCTATCAAGTCGGTGTGGACAGAAACACGCCCAACCTTTGACGGTGAATTTGTGAAGTTTAACAAAATCGGCATGGATCCAAAGCCAGTGCAAAACCCGCATCCACCCATATGGATTGGCGGCGAAAGCCTACCCGCCATGCGGCGCACAGTGGCCTTAGGCGATGTTTGGTATCCCTTTGGCTCCAACCCCAAATTCCGTATGGACACACTCAAAACCTATAAAGCCCGCGTTGAACGGCTGCATGGTTTAGCGGAGGAAGCCGGTCGTGACCCCGCCAGTATTGGATTGGCATATAATTGCGCCTTCCATACCGATCAGGAGCAGGAACATATGGACGGCGGCCGATTGATCTTCACCGGCAGCCCGGAACAGCGCGCAGAGGATATCAACCGTTTCGCTGATGCGGGTACAACCTCGATGATTATCAACGTAGTGGCCAATGATCTATCCGCCATGCTGGACCGCATGGAAGAATTTGCCACCAGGGTGTTACCCCTACTGTAGGCTGGGAATGGATATTTAAGGAGGAAAACGGGGATGGACATCAAAGTAATGGTCAATAAATGGATCGGCAAACGGACCATCCGTCCTGATGGCGCAGACAAGGTCACTGGCCGAGCCGCCTTTGGTGCAGACCATAGCCTACCGGGTATGTTGTGGGATAAAGTTTTGCGTGGTCCTCATCCCCACGCCATCCAAGATGCGGCGGGTCTGCGCCTTAACGATCTGCCCATGTCCCCGCC
>CAZDQC010000241.1:0-2900 GCA_964507245.1 uncultured Rhodospirillaceae bacterium | reverse complement strand
AAGGGTTGGAAGATTGCTCCGAGCCACTATCTGAACCAACATCTGGATCAGGTCTGGTTGGATAAGTAAACCTATTGCCCACATGGTGGTCGTGTAAAAACGACCACCATGTGCGGCGTTTTTTATATTTTATTGTTTTCTAATATTTATTGTCTCCCTGCGAGATAAACTTGGTTAGTCCATGTACAAGTATGCCGTAAAGCGCATTTTGTTAATGATCCCGACACTGATTGGGGTTGGCCTTCTCGTATTCGCGATGATGCGCATGATCCCAGGCGATGTTTGCGAAATTCGCTTGGGCGGCACTGGATTGATGGTTGATAAGGAACAGATTGATATCTGTCGCGAGAACCTGGGTCTCAATCAATCCATGACCAAGCAATTCTACGATTTTGTCGTTGGTCTAGTAACTTTCAATTTTGGCGACTCTATGTGGACCGGTCGGCCTGTCACAGAAGAAATTGCGGTCCGTTTTCACTTGACGTTGCAAATCGCCATCATGGCGACTTTGACGGCAGTTATCATCGCATTGCCATTCGGTGTAATTTCGGCCATCAGGCAAAACACATGGGTGGATTATTGCATCCGGATGATATCCATTGCAGGCATTGCCATGCCATCTTTCTGGCTCGGCATCATGATTATTTTGGGCCTTTTGATCTCGACCAATTATCTATTCGGCGAACCGTGGATGATGCCTATAGATTATAAGCCCCTGTGGGAAGATCCTGCTCATAATTTAGCCCAAACCATTTGGCCGGCTGTGGCTACAGGCTATCGCTATGCGGCGGTAGTGACGCGTATGACCCGGTCAGCCATGCTTGAAGTTCTACGTGAGGATTATGTCCGCACAGCCCGAGCCAAGGGGCTCTTCGAAAAGGTAATTGTCAATCAACACGCTTTGAAAAATGCATTGTTGCCGGTGATTACCCTTGTCGGCATTGAGTTTGCCTTTTTGATTGGCGGTTTGGTGGTTACCGAGCAGGTATTCAATCTCAATGGTTTGGGAAAATTATTTGTCGATGCCGTATTACAGCATGATTACACCTTGGCGCAGTCCCTTGTGATGATGGTTGTCACGATCTTTGTTATCGTGAATCTGGTGGTGGATCTGATCTATGCCTGGGTCGACCCCCGAATTCGTTATAGTTGATCCAGACAAATCAGGATTAGAAGATGACGGTCAATGAAACAAACATCGGATTTCAGGGTGAGCTGATTGAAGAACGCAGCTGGCGCAGCGTTGCTGCAGATTTAATCCGGCGTCAACCGATGGGCACCGCTGGTGGAGCAGTGGTTCTGATATTAATTTTCACTGCCATATTTGCCCCGGGCATCGATATGTATGACCCTGAAATAAATGATTTTGGGGCTATGCTGGAAGCGCCTAGTTGGGCCCACCTATTTGGCACTGACGAATTTGGCCGTGATATCTATTCGCGTATCGTCCACGGCGCTCGTACAGCGATGCTGGTTGGTTTTACCGCTGCCATAATGGGCTCCACTATCGGTCTGATAATTGGTGTCACTAGCGCCTACTTCGGCGGCTGGGTGGACATTAGCGTACAACGCGTTATTGACGTGCTGATAGCCTTTCCCAGCATCATACTTGCCCTGGCTGTAGTGATTGTTCTGGGTCGCGGTGTTGGTCCAGTGATCGTAGCCATTACGATTCCACTAATACCAAATTGTGCCCGTGTTGTTCGCTCGTCCGCCCTAGCTATTCGCGAAATTCCTTATGTAGATGCCGCTCGAGCTATGGGATTTAGCCACACCCGAATTGTTTTGCGGCACATATCGCCTAATATCATGGCGCCCTATCTAATAATGCTGACTACATTCCTCGGCCAGGCCATCCTCGCCGAGGCATCACTTAGCTACCTGGGCCTCGGCGTGCAGGAGCCGACGCCTGCTTGGGGCCTAATGCTGAAAAGCGGAGCGGAAGAATATGCTGAAAGTGCGCCCTGGGCGGTGATCTTTCCAGGTGTTGCTATTTCGCTGGCGGTGTTTGGCTTTAACATGTTCGGCGACGCCTTGCGCGACGTACTCGACCCCAAGCTACGGTCCCGTTAGTAACCTAGACGCAGACTAATTATGGCGAAGCTGCCTGATAGAATTTTACTGGGCATGTTGACGCCCTCTTCCAATACTGTACTTGAGCCGATGACAACGGCGATGTTGGAGAATTTGGACGAGGTTACGGCACATTTTAGCCGCTTCGAAGTAACCGAAATTACCCTGTCTGAAAGGGGCCTGGCACAGTTTGATCATGATCGCTTTCTGGAAGCTGCCAATTTATTGGCAGATGCGAAATGCCACGTCATCGCCTGGAACGGAACCTCCGCCGGCTGGCTGGGCTTCGACAACGATGAAGAGCTGTGCGCCTGCATCACCGAAGCCACGGGAGTGCCATCCACTACCTCGATCCTAGCCAACAACGATTTGTTCCGCCGCCACGGCGTTAGTACTTTTGGTCTGGTGACACCCTATACCGACGACGTACAGGCGAAAATTATAGAGAATTACCACAAGTCCGGCTTTCACTGCGTAGCTGAGCGGCATCTCGGCATCAGCGAAAATTTCTCCTTTTCGGAGATTACGGAGAACCAGGTCGCGGATATGTGTCGCGCCGTCGCAGCCGAAGGCGCGGAAGCAATCTCAATCATCTGTACAAACATGCGCGGCGCTGTTTTGTCCGAGCACCTCGAGGCTGAACTAGGGGTGGTAATTTATGACAGCATCGCAGTTGTTGTACGTAATGCCTTAGAGCTATCCGGCATAGATCCCAAGCGTGTAACCGGTTGGGGTCGTATCTTTGCTCACTGATACAGTACAAGAAAACGCTGAGTTGTTTACGAAAGCCATATTATCGACGAATGGCGCCGCAGATTGATCTGGCG
>CAZDQC010000240.1:0-2949 GCA_964507245.1 uncultured Rhodospirillaceae bacterium | reverse complement strand
CCTCTAACACCTTCACCACCTCCTCATAGGCTGCAACTGCCACGCCGAGATAAACTGGCGTATAGGAGGCCCAAAACCAATGTGCCTGGTCGTCACGAAATGGCTGGATATCCTCGGTTTCATAAAGTGCGTTGCACTCCGGCACCCAGCAATCTTCCAGTACAAGTGAATCACTCCGGGTTGCACGCATGCCAAGTACATCCCAATTCTCGATGACGCTACGCCCTTCAGTTACTGTCGGGACCAGAATGAATAGACCCGCCCTGGCGCCAGTAGCGGTCTCAGGATAAGCCAGAATGGCACAATAGTCCGCAGCTTGTAGCATCGAGGCGAACATCTTGCGCCCCGTAATTCGCCAGCCGCCGTCTGCGGGGCGGGCTATTGTGCCTAGGTGCCGTTCGCCGATTAATGAAGTACTAGTCGCCTCTGAAAAATTGCCGGCAATCATTTTTCCCTTATTAACCGCTAAATCAGCAATATATGCCTTACTCGCTTCGGGAACGAAGTTGCTTTCCGTCAAAGGCCCGACCATTGACGCGTGCATGTTGAATGCGAGCGCAGTAGCCGGGCAACCCTGGGCCAATGCCTCGAAGGCGATTGTATGATCAAACAAACCGATACCAGCTCCGCCCCATTCCTTGGAGATGTTAAGTGATAGAAAACCTTCTTCACGCAATCGATCATAATTCTCGTGGGGATGGGTGGCATTTCGGTCGTGGTCACCCGCACGGCTCGCAAAATCTGCTGCCATCCCCTGGGATCGTTCCAGCAGCTGATTTTGTTCGTCGTTCAGATCGAAAAACACGGCCACGCCTTTCTTTCGCGCCTTGGCCTTAGGCCCGAGCCAGTGCGTAGGTCTGTTTGCCTTCTGGCAGCGGAGGATGGGCCTGCCATGTCTGACCGGCGTCGTTGCTGGAAAATACTTCGCCGCCATTTGTGGTGCAGGACATTTTGCTTGGGTGTAGCTCATCGAAGGCCAGCTTGAACATCGTATTACTAGGCTTCAGTCCCATATCAACGCGTTCCCAATTATCACCACCGTCGCGGCTGTATAACAGTACGCCGGTGTCACTTTGGAAGTCGGCGCCGGCTGAGGCCCAGATCTTTCGGGGATTGCCCGGCACTTCACGGATGTCGCGGCAGTAAATCTGTCCTTTAGCGTTAAGTGCTTCAAGCGGTACGTGGCTCCAATGATCCCCTGCGTCCGCACTCCGGAACATCCCGGCGCGCCCGATGCTGTAGATTACACCAGGGCGCCACCGGCTGAGGAGTACGCCGTGCATGTCAACTGTATCGTCGTTAACATATTGTCCATGGCTGAGGTTTTCCCAATGCAGGCCTCCATCGGTTGAGCGGATGATGCCGCCTACTTCGATCGCGCCATATAAAAGATCTGGATTGCTCTCACTGGCAGCTAGCATCAGCACCCGTTTTACGGGATTGGAACCGTGCGCCGTAGTGATATCTGGAAAATGCACACTCACGGGTAGGCGTTCCCAATGGTCGCCGCCATCGTCGCTGCGGTAAACGCCGCAGTTTTCGTATCCGACGAAGATTATATTAGGATCTCCAGGATGAAATAGGATTGACCAAACTGGCATGCCGCGGTCCGGTACGTTCAATTTTTCCCAATGGTCGCCATGGTCGTTACTGCGGTAGGGGCCTTCCTGTGTGCCCGCGTATACTATTTGAGGTTGGTTCGGATGAATTGTCAGTGCGCGTATTGCAGGTGCTTCAGGCAATCCCTTGGACAATTCCTCCCAGTTTTCTCCGCCCTCGCTGAGGCGGTAAAGCCCTTCATCGACAACCCGACCAGGCGCGGTTTCCCCGGCCAAGCCTACATAAATGAAAGATTTGCCCAACGTTTCGGTTGTCATGCAATTATCCTTTCATTGTAACGTTTCGTTAGAGCCTCTTACGTCGGGCATCGTCTGGCAACCCTCCGTGCGAGTTTTCTTTCACGGATATGCGTAGCACACACGTTATCTAAACACGCGTAAGTGTTAACTGTCGAGTTGCTGACCGCCAATGTTCAATCGCGCAACAGGTCAATGTCACATGGACGAGGTAGATAGGTGAACGATTGCAAATGCCGGCGAAAAGCCTAGCTAAGGCTTCGCAATTTAAATTCTGCTTTGGTCATTAATTTGGCCCTGAGAATATCATTTCCACAGGCGCAACATCACCAGCACTTACCGCTGCTACCATGTTGCCCACTTTGGTTTGTGTTTCCTCTCCCATCAACAGGCCAAGACCCAACGGTGGTGGGGTGGACCCTGCCAAGCTGGCCGAAAGTTTCTTGAAAAATTCACGCGCGAAATCTCCTCGGTCCCGACGGGCTGTCAGGGTAAATCCAACTGCTATTGCTGCATCCAGATAAGTCTCCGGCTTTTCGAGGAACGACGTTTCAGGCGCGCTGGACCAAGGCAGGGGGAAATTTGGGTGATTTGGGCCAATCTGCATAATGTCAAAAATGGCAAATTTTCCGCCAGGACGTAGGACGCGTTGGACTTCTGCAAAAAGTTTGGGCTTATCAGGCAGGTTCATACCAACGTGCATCAGGGTAGCTATATCGAACTGCCCGGCATCAAAGGGCATTTCTAACGCGCTACCGACCCGGAACTCTGCACTTAATCCCACCAGCTCGGTTAGCCGCCGAGCGGTATCCACAAATTCTGGGGTCAGATCCAAACCGGTCACATCGGCTCCGTAACGGGCGACGATGTGGCGTGTTGTTCCGCCAATACCGGATCCGATGTCCAGTACTCGGGTACTTATCCCAATCTCAAGTTGAGCCAACAGTTCCTCTGTTGCCTCGATCCCTCCGATGTGGAACTCATCTACGGGCTTGAGGTCTTCGGGCTCAATCGTGCCCGCTGTTTTTCCTAGTTTCTCTATTGCCCCAATAATTCGATCAAAAAGGCCACTCTTGGTATAATGCTCAACGAT
>CAZDQC010000239.1:0-2992 GCA_964507245.1 uncultured Rhodospirillaceae bacterium | reverse complement strand
CCAATCCAGACGCGCACGCCGGACAGCCCCCTCTACGCCATCAATCCATCGGGCCGGGTTCCGACCCTGGTCACAGATGATGGCGTAATTTTTGAGGATTCATCGCTGATCTGCACCTATCTGGATCAGCTGGATGGTGCTCCTATCTTCGATATCCCTTACGACGAAAACCGATGGCCCGCCTTGCGCCTGGAAGCCAAGGTGCGGAGCATGCTGGATGGTATCTCGGTATGGGGCCGAGAATTTTACCGACCCGTCGACGAGCGTTCCCCCACAATCATTGATCACGAAACCGCCCGTGCCCATCGAATAGCAGATTCATTGGATAAAGATGTCGCAGACGGTCTGTTTGACGGTTCCTTGTCCATTGCTCAAATGTTGCTGGCCTGCGCATTACCTCCCTATTGGCATTGGCCGAACGCGAAATTGGACCTACGGGAAGGCCGCCCACCCGAATTTCAATGGCGCAGCGACCGCAGTAATTTGAGTACCTGGATAGACCGGTTCTGCAAACGGCCATCGATACAGGAAACCATCCCGCCTGCACATTGATTGCTGTCAATGCAAGAGGGGCGATCGGCAACCTTTGTTAAGGTATATTGGTTCATCTAATCTGACGCGAAGGCGTGCTAAGGCATCGCCAAAGCCTACTTCGCCAGGCGTCGGACAGGCTAGTTCTGAACACGGGAAATGGTCGAGCATGGAGTTTCCAGGTTGCGACCAACAATAAGGAGAAAAGGATATGGCAACGCTGATTACAGGTGGTGCGGGTTTTGTCGGCCTGGAGGTGGCACGGCAATTGTTGGACGCGGGCGAAGGGGCAGTAACTGTGTTCAGCCGCAACCCCTCTCCTGCCCGTCTGGGCGGCTTGGCCGATCGAGTGAACGCCGTCGCTGGTGACGTCGGTAATTTTTCCCACGTACTTGATGTGGTCAAGACCACAAAACCGAAGGTGATATATCACCTGGGAGCTATGTTGTCGGTGCCTTCTGACGCAGACCCGGCCAGCGCGATCCAAACTAACGCCATGGGAACATTCTATGTGCTCGAAGCAGCACGGCTTTTCGATGTGCGCCAGGTGATCTTTTCTAGTTCGATTGGCAGCTATGGCTACGATATAGATGGTGGAACGCTGACCGACACGACCCTGCAGCGTCCGTTGCTGTTCTACGGAGCGACTAAGGCGTTTGGGGAACATATGGGACTGGTCTTCAAGCGTAAATACGGCCTCGATTTCCGCGGCCTGCGCTACCCGTCCGTGATTGGGCCCGGGGTCACGACACCGGGCATGGTGCAATACACCTCCTGGATGATCGAGGAGAGCGCAAAAGGCAACCCTTTCACCGTCTGGACCACGCCGGAAACCCGGGTTCCCGTGATGTATATCACCGAGGCCGCCGCCGCTACAGTGCAGTTGGCCCGAGCACCGCTGGAAAACATCAAGATGGTCAACTATCTTGTGGACGGCACAAAACCCACTCCGACAGCCGGCGATATCGCCGACGCGGTGAGAGCTAAAATCCCACACGCCGTTATCGACTTCGCACCTGATCCTGCCAAGCCAATGTTGCACGGCAGGTCGCAAACCATCGACGATAGCTGCGCAAGGAAGGAATGGGGCTGGCAGCCGACCCACGACCTGCCACGCATGATAGATGATTTCCTGGGTAGCCTGAAAAATGAATAGCTAAATTTCCGTTAGCCCTTTGGATAGGCGGCGTCAGCAAGGCGCAAAAATCCCGGACGGAAGGCAAAAGGCGGGCTACCCAATTGCGTTAGCTTCCGTAATATTTTTCCTCGCTCTTTGGATATACGAAATTTCGTTTTCCCTATTTGATGCCTCTATTTTGAAATTTCGATATATTCTTTAACTTGTCGTAAAAACAATTTTTTAATTCGAGAACATCGGACGCCAGTCCCTTAAGGGATCTTCCGTCAATCAGGTTCTGAAAATGTATGGAATTCAACAATTGAACTACGAGTACGACAACATATTTGCGAAAATTCTCCGAGGCGAACTGCCGTCTGAGCGTGTTTTTGAAGATGAGGAAACACTTGCCCTAATGGATATCATGCCTCGCGCGGACGGTCACGTTATAGTAATCCCAAAAACGCCCGCTCGTAATATGCTGGACGCTACACCAGAGCAACTAGCTTCATGCATGGCCAGTCTTCAAAAAGTCAGTCAAGCCGCGATGAAGGCATTCAATTCAGACGGCATAACAATATTGCAGGCTAATGAAGCCGCTGGTGGACAGGTGGTCTTCCATTTACATTTCCATATTCTCCCGCGACATAAAGGCGTTGAGCTGCGATCACCTGGCAGCGACATCGAAAAACCGGAAATTCTAAAAGCCAATGCAGATAAAATCCGCGAGGCCCTTAAGGGTACGGCGTTCACCACCCCAACCCAGAGTGTGAATAGCTGACACACTTTTTCTCGCCTGCAGATGTTCGTTATAGCGTACTACCACGGCAATATTTTAGTCAGTGGCGGTTTGGTGTATGAATTAGGCGATTTCTGAAGGACTTCGTGGCGGGAGTGACGGGACTCGAACCCGCGACCTCTGGCGTGACAGGCCAGCGCTCTAACCAGCTGAGCTACACCCCCGACGAAGCGCGCCTCATGTACCGCTCCCCTAGCCTGAGTGTCAAGCGCCTGAGGCGCCAATTCCTAGGATTTCTTTTACTTGGGGGCATAAGTTGTAGCAGCTTTTGAACATGGCGAATGGAAATGCTTCACCACGGACTTGGGCGGTGTTGCGTCTTCGTGAAGTTTTGGAAGATACTACCAAGGAAGAAAAATCCCGCTGGCTTGCAGCAAACACGAATGCCCCTGATGGGGAGGTCAACAGAGACATGCGCATCAGTTCAATTGTTCAACGGGCTGCACAGATCAATGCCCGCGGTCTGGCGTCTAATTTTCAAGATCGCCGCCGACACTGGTCACAATTCAGGTCACGCATTGCCCGGCTGGCGAACGGCCTGCAGG
>CAZDQC010000238.1:0-2993 GCA_964507245.1 uncultured Rhodospirillaceae bacterium | reverse complement strand
TTTTGAGTTGGGAAGGAATTCGCAGTGCACGTGACTACGTTGAAGTCGATTGGGTTGCGGTCATGAGAGATCGCAGTATCCGGGGTAAGGTGGCCGCTGTAGGGATTGGTGAAAGTACTTATTACAAACATGGTCAATCGCCGGACGCGGAATTTGTGCTGGTACTGCAGGCCATTATGCGGGCGGCGGAGGATGCGGGTATAAATCCCAAAGAGATTGATGGATTCGCCTCATATTCCAACGACCGTAGCGACCCCTCTCGCATCGCCGCCGCCTTAGGTATTCCGGATCTTAAATTCTCCAATATGCAGTTCGGCGGCGGCGGTGGTGGCGTTGCTGCTGCCGTGGCAAATGGCGCAGCAGCCGTTGCTTGTGGCTATGCCGACTGTGTGGTGGTGTTCAGAGCTCTGGCGCAGGGGCAGTTCCGCAGATTTGGTCAGGGTGCGCCCGATCCGACGGTTTCGGGGGACGCTGCCTTTCTTGCACCCTATGGCGTGATGTCGCCAGCCCAAAAATATGGCATGCGAGCGACCAGGTTTATGCACCAGCACGGTGTGAAGAACGATGTGTTGCGCGCCATTGCCATGGCTAGCTATCAACATGCTCAACACAATCCGCGCGCCGTGATGCATGGTCGGCCGCTGGATGCGGAAACCTATGATAACAGTCGTTGGATTGTAGAACCTATCAACCGGTTATACGATTGCTGCCAGGAAAACGACGGCGCGGCGGCAATGATCATTGTCTCAGCCGAACGAGCTAAGAATTTGCGTCAAAAGCCAGCCTACATTCTGGGAGCCGAGCAAGGTTCCGATCATCGCTGCGGAGCCTCCGTGCTGAATGCTACCAATTTTGCCTCGTCCTCCTTCGCCACTGTGGCACCGCGTCTCTACGAAACTGCTGGGGTCAAGCCCAATGATATTGACGTGCTGCAAAGTTACGAGAACTTCACGACCGGCGTGATGATGGCCGTCGTCGAGCACGGATTTTGTGAGCCTGAGGAATGCAACGACTTCTTCACTTTAAAGAATTTGTCGGCGCCATCAGGTAAGGTGCCCCTGAACACCTCGGGCGGCAATCTTGCAGAATGCTACATGCATGGCCTGGGCCTGCAACTGGAAGCCGTGCGACAAATTCGCGGCCAAAGCTGTAACCAGGTTGCGGACGCGAAACTGGCCATGAACATCGCTGGGCCCATGGTAACCCCGGTCAGTAGCCTGATCATGGGCTCAGAGGAGACACTGTAATGAGTGAGGGTTATTTGCCAGCCGGCATGCCGGCACCCATCCCATCGGCCGATGGCCTGGATTTGCCCTATTGGGAAGGTACTCGCAAGCGTGAATTGATGGTGCAGCGGTGTGGCGACTGTCAGAATTGGCAATGGGGTCCCGAATGGATGTGCCACAATTGCAATTCGTTCAACATGAAATGGGAACAGGTGGACGGTAAGGGCAACATCTTTAGTTGGGAGCGGCCCTGGCACCCGGTGCACCCCGCCTTAATGCAACGCGGGCGTTATACGGCCGTCCTAGTGGAACTGCCTCATGCGGGCAACATCCGTATGTTGGGTAACCTGCTGGGGTCTGATGATCAGGATGTTATCATCGGCTCAGAAGTCGGTGCAGTGTTTGAGCCTCATGACGATGCGGATACGCCCTACACCTTGGTGCAGTGGCGCCTGAGCGAATAGGGAAAGGGAGGAATTTATGAGCGAGCAGTTGCGAGTTGATGAGGCCAATGCTTGGCGTTTGCAGACTCCTGGTACGACCGATTGGCCGCGCACTGCGCGACCTGATGATCCGGATAAATACCTGATGATTTCTGCCGATACACATGCCAACGAGCCGGCTGAGCTATGGCGGGAACGGATCGAGCCCAAATACCGCGATCGTGTTCCCCAAATCAGGAAGGACGAAAAAGGCGATCTATGGAGCGTAGTGGAAGGCAACCGCCCTACCAAGATCCGCATAATGGCCATGGTCGGCCAAGACGAGGAACGCAATGGTTCTGGTGCCACCATCAAGGGGCGTAGCGTCGACCACAAGCGCGACGGGATCGATGCTGAAATCATCTTTCCCAATAAGGGCTTGGCCATGTGGGCGACGCCGGACCCGGAACTAGCCATGGCGCAATGTCGGGTTTGGAACGACTGGGCTTGGGAGTTTTATGGTACCCACAACGACACTATGTCACCCATGGCTGCGTTAGCCACAGGTGATCTATCAGGTACAATGGCGGAGATCGAGCGGACTGCCAAGATGGGTTTTCGCGGCCTGACTTTGCCGTGCAAACCCATCTATGGTGGCCATGACGTGAATGATCCTAATTATAACCTACCCATGTACGATCCGATGTGGGCCCTAATCGAGGAGACCGGCTTGCCGATCACATTCCACATCTCGACGGGTCGTGACCCCCGTGCGTCAAAAGGCAATGGCGGTGCCGTTATCAACTACGTTTCCCATTCTCTCAGTCCTACGGTAGAACCTATGGCGAATTTATGCGGCTCCAGCGTGTTGGAGCGGTTCCCTAAGCTGCAGTTCGCCTTGATCGAATGTGGTATCGGCTGGATACCCTGGGCCCTCGAGGCCATGGACGAGGCCTATCGCAAACACCATTTCTGGGTTCGCCCGAAATTGCAAGGCCTGCCCAGCGATTATTTTAAGCAGCATGGAGCCGCATCATTTCAAGAGGATCCTGTGGGACTGGCGCTGGTAGAGGATTTTGGCCTGGCCAATAATATCCTCTGGGCCAACGACTATCCGCACCACGAGGGCACCTGGCCCCATTCGGCCGAGGCGATCGAGCGCACTATGTCCGGGATCTTGGATGAAACCCGGGCCAAGGCCCTAGGCATGAATGCAAACCGCATGTTTAATTTCAATCTACCTGAAAAACCAAATCAAGCGGTGAATTAGTGCCTGTGAGAGACATAAGGAGTTAGATCTTGCTCCTAGCGAATTTACAAATTTCAAGATCCTACCCCTCTTTGT
>CAZDQC010000237.1:0-3041 GCA_964507245.1 uncultured Rhodospirillaceae bacterium | reverse complement strand
GAAATCCGACGTATCGAGGCCAATATAATAAAGCCTATATACGAAGAAATGGTCAATGAATTGGGTGAGGAAAAGGCCCGTCAAATCCTGACTACCGCTATCAACAAGGATGCGGTCCGCCAAGGGGCGGAACTTGCCGCCAGCACGGATTTGCCGAATAATCTGGAGACATTTGACTCCTTAATGGGGCGCTGGTCCAAGGGGGATGCCTTAACCAAGGAGCCCGTGCACACCAGCGAAAACCGCCTGGAATTCAACGTTACCCGTTGCAAATATGCTGAAACATACGCTGAAATGGGTTTATCCCATATCGGCGCTATCCTATCCTGCGGCCGCGACGGCTCGTTATGCGAAGGCTATAACCCTGAAGTCACTCTGACCCGCACACAAACCATCATGAGCGGCGCTACCCACTGCGACTTTCGATTTAAGATCGATAAATAAGAAGGCAACCGAGTCTACCATATACCCTGCCATGTTCCGGTAATGGCTGTGTAGTATGCTGAAAACGACGAGGTTGCTGATTACCATGCTAAAGGCGTGGCTCATGACCAAGCAATCCGTTCAATAATGATCCCGTGCTCTGGTTCCTTGTCGCCGATGGTGATAGCGGTGCGGATCCGTTCGATTGCGGCGTCCGCATCGGTTTCGTTGGCGGCGTGTACCATGGCCAGGGGCTGACCCACTTCGACCCATTCCCCAACTACACACATCTCAGTTAGGCCTACGGATGGATTGATTTGGCTGGCGGCATTTCGCCGGCCTCCGCCGAGGACTAATACGGCGATGCCAATGGCCCGTGTATCCATGGCGGACACTGTGCCGGCATCGATGGCGGCGCACGGCTTGGAGACGGGCGCCGAAGGTAGATACAGACCGGCGTTTTCCGCTAGGTCGGTTGGGCCGCCCAATTGGCTGACCATATGGGCAAAAATTTCCATAGCCCGCCCCGAGTTCAGCGCGGATTCGGGGTTACCGGACAGTCCGGTTAGATCCAGCATTTCCTGTGCAAGGGTCAGGACCACTTCGCGCAACCGGGCCTCCGGATTTTCGTTACGCAGAAATGTGAGAGCTTCTGCCACTTCAAGAGAATTTCCAACCGCCCGCCCCAAAACTTGGTTCATATCCGTGATCAAGGCGCAGGTGGGAAGGTTAGCGCCATTGGCCACGGCGACCATACTTTCAGCCAGTTCTCGGGCCATGCCAATATCTGCTGCGAAGGCGCCGCTGCCGGTCTTCACATCCATAACTAGGCCATCCAGCCCGGCGGCCAGCTTCTTGGAAAGAATGGAGGCGGTGATCAAGGGTACGGATTCTATCGTTGCGGTAATATCGCGAATGCCATAAAGGCGGCCATCTGCTGGTGCTAGGTCGTCAGTCTGGCCGATGATAGCGCAGCCCACGTCCTTAACCACCCTCTGGAACTTTCTCTTGTCGGGTGTGCTGTTGTAACCGGGGATTGAATCAAGTTTGTCCAGGGTGCCACCTGTATGGCCGAGCCCCCGGCCCGATATCATCGGCACGAAACCGCCGCAGGCGGCTACGATAGGGGCCAGCATCAGCGAAACTTTGTCGCCTACTCCCCCGGTTGAATGCTTGTCGATCACGGGTCCTGGCAGGTCCTGGCCCGACCAGTTCATGACCTGGCCCGATTGGGTCATGGCCTGGGTCAAGGTGATCCGTTCAGCCATGTTCATGCCCTGGAAGAAAATCGCCATAGCAAACGCGGCGATCTGCCCGTCACCAATTTCGCCGCTGGTCAATCCATCCACCATTAGGTAGATCTCTTCGTCGGATAGGGTGCGCCCGTCCCGTTTGTGGCGGATTATTTCTTGGGGCAGCAGGCTCACGATCCGTAATCTTTCAGAAAAGCAAGCAGCAATTGTTGTACCTTGTCCATGGCCAGGGCCGCATGTTTCTTGGTCTGCTCGTGACTTAGTGTGAAATCGCTCATCCCCGCCGCTTTGTTGGTGATTATGGACAGGCCCGCTACCCGCATGTTGGCATGGCGGGCCAGGATTACCTCTGGCACCGTTGACATTCCCACCGCATTGGCACCCAGGATGCCTGCCGCTCGTACTTCCGCTACAGTCTCGAACTGCGGGCCGGCAAACCAGGCGTACACCCCTTGGTGTAAAGGCACACCCATAGCCTTGCCGTGATCCAGAAGCTGTTGCCGCAGAGCGGGGTCATATGCGTCCACCAGATCAACAAACCGGTCATCGCTTGGCTCACCGAACAGGGGAGATTGGCCGGTGAAGTTCAGGTGGTCCGTCATCAGCATGATGCTGCCTGGTTCCATATCGCTATCCAACGCTCCGGCAGCATTGGTCAACACCAAGGCCTCACAGCCCAGTGCCGCGAGGGTGCGCACGGCCACTTTCATGGCATCCGCCCTGCCAGTCTCATACAGATGCGCCCGACCTTCCAACAATGCGACCGGGGTCTGTCCTACTTTGGCTAACACAAGTTGACCTTGGTGACCGCTGACGCCGGGTCGAGGAAAACCTTTAAGGTCCCCGTAAGGAATTGCCATGGCATCGACCATTTGATCGGACAGGCCGCCCAGGCCAGAACCCAGGACCACTGCCACTTGTGGTTGAAATCCAGGCCGCCGTCGCCGTATTACTTCCAGTGGCGTCATGACAGATTGTCAGGCCCAAATGATTGCGGTAACAGGGTGTCCAGGGTCATTGTCAACTTCACGCCTTCGGGCGAGGCGATATGTACCGAGACATCAGGACTCGCGAATTCGCGGATTTTTTGCCGGCAACCGCCACACGGAGTAACGGGTTCATCACTGACGCCAACTACTAGAACCTCTACGATTTTGCTCTCGCCGGCCAACACCATAGCAGCAATGGCACTGGCCTCGGCGCAAATTCCCTCCGGATAGACCGCGTTCTCCACATTGCAGCCACCGTAAACCTGTCCGCTTGCCGCCCGTACAGCGGCACCGACCTTAAAATTCGAATACGGTGCGTGTGCTTTCTCCCGGGCTGTCCGGGCAACCTGGAGAAGATCGTCAACCATGCCTAGTG
>CAZDQC010000236.1:0-3069 GCA_964507245.1 uncultured Rhodospirillaceae bacterium | reverse complement strand
GCGAAGTTGTGGAAGAGGCAAGACCAGGCGTGGTCAGTTTCCATTTTGGTCTACCCGAACAAGCCCTACTGGATAGGGTGAAAGCCACAGATGCCTTGGTCCTAAGTTCCGCCACCACGGTCGCAGAGGCGAAATGGTTAGCCGACCGGGGCTGCGATGCCATCATTGCTCAAGGGTTGGAAGCCGGAGGACACCGCGGCATTTTTCTAGGTAATAACATTACGACACAACCTGGAACCTTGGCCCTGGTGCCGCAAGTCGTAGATGCCGTTTCCGTACCCGTGATCGCAGCGGGAGGGATAGCAGATGGCCGCGGCATTGCAGCAGCCTTTGCCTTAGGCGCCGCCGCTGTGCAAATGGGTACTGCCTACCTGTTTACGCCCGAGGCCATGATTTCTGAACTGCATCGTACCGCGTTGAGCCAAGCTTCCGATGATACGACCGCATTGACCAATCTATTTTCCGGTCGTCCAGCAAGGGGCATTATGAACCGTGTGATGCGGGAAATTGGTCCCATGTCGAATAAGGCACCAGCCTTTCCCACCGCTGGGAGTGCATTGGCGCCATTGAAAGCGAAGGCCGAAGCCGCTGGAGGGACCGAATTCACTTCTTTATGGTCGGGGCAAGCAGCCGCCTTGGGCCGACCAATGGGGGCGGAGGAGTTGACACAAGCCTTAGCCACAGAAGCAGCTCATAGATTGGCGGAAATAGCGCAGAAAACCTAGTCTAGGTTGGGTACATAAGGTAAGCCTGCCATTAATACATACGCTCTTTGATACTTTTTTGTACGTAACCCTCGAGCTCCTCGGCGGATTCCTGCGAGCCTATTTGATCCTTAATCATGTTTCCCAAAGGCGGCATGGCGGATTTCCGTTCAACCCGGTAATCATCTTCCCAAAGGCGGGAGCGAATCAGAGCCTTTGAACATTGGAACAAGACCTCTTCCACCGTGACCACGATGCCGGTCTTGGGCACTTTGCCGCGCACTTCAAATTCGGTCAGGATATCGCTGTCAGTGCAAATTCGGGCCTGACCATTGACACGCAATGTTTCAGGAATGCCAGGAACCAAAAAAATCAGACCAATATGTGGGTTGTTGGCAATATTGGCGGATGTATCCAGCCTATTATTGCCGATCCGATCTGGTATCAGCAGTGTCTGATGATCCAATACCCTCACAAAACCTGGCGCGTCGCCACGGGGCGAGACATCCGCCGGCCCAGCAGGATCGGAAGAAGCGATGCACAGAAACGGTGATAGGGAAATGAAGTGAATGCTGTGAGGTTCCAGGCGGGGAATGACCTTGTCCCTGGCCAATGCGTGCACATCATCGTGCATACTGCGCAATTCTGCCTCGTTGTGGACAAATTCTTCTGGTATCGGATTGGACATACTGGTTCCCTTTGTTTGACCTGGGGTAGGATATAGCACCATCAACCACACCAAGAGAAGTATCGCCTATGAAACGTCCCGTCCTGCGCACCGAACTTTGTGACATTTTGGGAATTGAGTATCCCATCATGTTGGCCGGAATGGGAGTTTGGGGAATGGGGACTCCGCCGGAACTAGTAGCCGCTGTTTCCGACGCCGGGGGTCTAGGCGTTCTCGGTGGATCTGCTCTTTCACCAGAGGAAGTGCGTCGCCGTATCCAACGCGTGCGGCAAATGACAGACAAGCCTTTTGGTGTCGATCTTTTGTTACCGGCATCCCTTGCGAAGAGTTCCACCACCCGAACCGGGGTACGCGAAGACTTGTCTAAAAATCATCCCGAACACGTAAAATTCATGCACGGCCTGCTAGAAAAATTCGAATTGACGCAAGCGCCGGTCGAAAATGACATCGTCAATTCAGATGAATATGCCGAAGCCCAAATTCAGGTCGTATTGGACGAGGAAGTGCCCATATTTGCAGCCGGCCTAGGCGACCCTGCCCGCATCATCCCGCGCGCCCGTGAGCAGAACATGGTGGTAATCGGTCTCGCCGGAACGGTGCGCCACGCCGAACGCAATCGTGACGCAGGTGTCGATATTGTTGTTTGTCAGGGCACGGAAGGAGGTGGGCATACCGGCCCTGTAGCAACCTTGCCTCTGGTAAGCCAGGCAGTAGAGGCCATTGCGCCTATTCCGGTGGTTGCCGCCGGCGGCATCACGGGGGGACGGAGTATCGCCGCCGCCCTAACTTTGGGGGCCATCGGCGTGTGGATGGGTACAGCCTTTTTAATAGCCGAGGAAGGAGGACTACCAGATATTGTGAAGGGCGACATCCTTGATGGCAAAGCCACAGACTTCCGAATTTCAGAAGCCTGGACGGGGAAAACCTTGCGCGCCAAAAAGAACGTCATTTCCGACGCCTGGGCGAAATCGGGTCTAAAACCGCTGCCCACGCCACACCAGAGAGTATTGATGGAAGATTTTCTTTCCGCCGCACAACAGGCTGGCCGCTGGGATCTTTACATGAACGCCGCAGGTCAAGGTGCGGGCATGTTAACCGAACGCCGACCCGCCAACGACATCATGGCGGATCTAGTGGCGCAGACGGTGGAGGCGCTGACCGAGATGCCGAGCCGGGTCGAATTCGGCCCAGGAACATGATGCATGAGAGATAAACCAAGGATGCCGCGAGACACGCGGCCGTGCCGCCGTAAACTCCTAAAGCTGGAAAGGTAAACGGTACTAGCCAAATGTAAATTATGAGGGAAGCAACCCCGGTTGGGAAATTACGTACCATCGCGTGCGTCCTGGTCTTGCCATAGGTCAGGTGGATAATGAGGTAAGTCGGCAGCAGAGTTGCAGGAAAGCCAACCAATAAACCCGTCCAATGGGAGCCGACAGTTTCAGCGAGAGAAATCACGATGGAGATCAACAAAGCAGCAAGACCGCCGCGCAGTAATATTTGTGTCGCCGTTAATCTAATTGGGCGCGCAACTCTCACAATTCTAATTTTCCGCAATAATCTGGATGACAGCGTAATTGCGGACAAGGACAATACAGTAGCCGACGTCATGGTAAATGGGATTTTGTGTAGTAGCACCGCGACGAGAAAATAGACAACGACACCGAGACCTAATCC
>CAZDQC010000235.1:0-3092 GCA_964507245.1 uncultured Rhodospirillaceae bacterium | reverse complement strand
ACAAACACATCCTTCGTACCGTCGGTTGGCTCGATAAATCCATAACCCTTGGTGGGGTTAAACCATTTTACAGTTCCGGTGGCCATTTCTATTCCCTTAAAACGATAAACATTAGTCGCGGCATCCGGTTCCAGACAAGCCGCACCTCTCCAAGATGCACAAATACCAAAATTAATTGGTGCGAGGTGCAACAGGTTCCATTACATGGCACCCTGGCCAACACGTTGCAAGCCTTTAAATCACCGCTCAAAAAATGATTAAGGGGATGTATCATGACAATTATACAAAGAAGATCCCATCATGTTGTAATGAGCTTCTTGTTGCAGTCGGAAAATGAGGAGTAAACCATGGAAAAGAACAACGGACCAAGTGTACGGCCACGCCGCAGTTTTATTTTTTCGCCGGGGTTGCGTCCCAACATGTTTCCAAAAGCACTGGCCTCCGGCACGGATATAGTATGTGTGGAGCTAGAGGATGGTATCGCCCCCAAGGACAAGGCGGCTGCACGAGAAGGCGGTCTTGGTCTGTTTGTCGAACCGCAGTCGGATGACGGTGTGGAGAGAATTGTGCGCATTAACTGTCTGCGTACGGAATTTGGCCTGTTGGATGTTCAGGCCGTCATGGCAACGAACACACCGCCACCCGCCCTAATGCTGCCAAAAGTGATGAGCCCAGACGAAATTGTTTGGCTTGACGATCTGTTGACAGAGCGCGGCCATGACACCCGCCTGCATATCATCATCGAAACCAACCAGGCACTGGAGGCGGCCTATGACATCGCCCATGCCTCGAAACGCATCGACGCATTGTTTTTCGGCGGGGTGGATATGGCTGCGGAACTACGCTGCAAAAATGCTTGGGAGCCGCTCCTTTATGCACGATCCCGCGTCGTCCATGCTGCCGCATCTGTCAGCATTGATGCCATCGACGTACCCTATTTAGATCTAGAAGACCCAGACGGCATGCGGAAAGAGGCTAGCTTGGCCCGCGATCTAGGCTTTTCTGGAAAGGGATCAATTCACCCTAAACAGATATCAATCCTGAACGATGTCTTCACACCTGACGAAGCGGCAGTCGCTCATGCCCGGCGAATATTAAAGGCATTTGCCGATGCGGACACAGGGCTGGTCGTGGTCGACGGCAAGTTAATCGAAAAACCGGTTTTGAGGGATATGACTCGCATTATCGCCATTGCGGAACGGGTCGCAGGTTAACAAATAAACGCCTATTCTGCCGCCTTGTTACCGGAATTCACGACGGCCTCGACGGCGGGCGATAGATAGCTGCCCTGGCGAAGCAGTTCCCGCTGAATTAGGCTCGGTTGCAGGGTCCGGGGGATTATACCGTTGTTGGCAGAAAGTGCCGCTGCGACACCGGCGGCCTGACCGGTGAGCCAGCATTGTGGAATTTCGCGCAGAAACGAATGGGAATTAGTGTCGCATGCCACATGGCGACCGGCAGCCAGAACGCCGTCAACACCCACCGGCACTAAGGCGCCATAGGGGACGGAGATATTAGGAAATTTCGGCGCCAGGGAGGTAGAAACGCCGATCTCGTTGTGCCAGACTTTGCCTTCATCCCATTGCTCACGGGACACCTTGTTTTCACCAATCAAGCGGCGACTATGGCGAACGCCAATTTGCGGCGCGCCCAACATCAAGAAAGCATTTTCAAAACCGGGGGCAAATTCTTTGTAGGTTGCCACATGACCAACAGTGAGTTGGCGCGATCGGACTTCGACTTCGCTCAAATCTTCCACGTCAAGGGCGCTATAACCGGCTAAGCGAGGTCCCATGAACAAGGCGATGTCGTTGCGCCATGAGACGAAGGGCTTTTCGAAATATTTCAGCCGCTCCCGACCCCGGTCCATGAAGTCCTTGAATGCCTGCTCCTCATTGGCACGAAAGGCGAGCCAGCGTTCCATGTCCACTCCACCAATCATAAAGGCAGTGTTGATGCAGGAATGAATGTCTGTGGGATCACTGTCGGTTTCAAACAATAACCCAGCGCGCGCCAGTAAATCTGCATCGCCCGTGGTGTCCACCACCACCTTAGCCAAAATGGCTTGGCGTCCCTCCTTACTTTCGAAAATGGCGCCCTTCATGACCCCATCCTCGACGATGGGCTCAACCGCATAGGCATGAAAAGTTAGGTGGACCTTTTGTTCCAGAACCATTTGCATAGACAGGGTTTTCAATGCTTCTGGATCGACGGTCGGGGACCAAGTAGTGATGCCGTGAAAGGCTGCTGTGCGTTGGGCCCAGTAAGCAGCAGTCGCGGTGTCGGCCGAACCCCAGTCAGTCTGAGACGGACCCTGGATAGCGTCTTCCGGAAGGCGGTCCATGAATTCCTGAGCAATGCCGGCGATCACCTGCCGACCGGACCAATCCGACATACGGTCAATCCAGATGACCAGGCCACCGGTGGACAGACCGCCCAGATGGTTATAACGCTCCACCAACATAACGTCGGCTCCCAGGCGACCAGCGGATATGGCAGCTGCCGTGCCTGATGGCCCCCCGCCCACCACCAACACATCTGTTTCTGCGAAAACAGGAGTTTCCCTTGCAGCTTCTCTGATAGTTTTGGCAGGACGTGCCTGGCGTGGCGCCCTATCCCTACCGCCGAATATTTCCGTACCCCGTTCCCGGCCGATGGTGTTGGAGAAAGTGTCGCCGCTCATGATATCCTCATCACTCCTACTCAGGCGGCAAGGCTAACATAAACTCGTTGTTTGCAACAAATTGGAGAGCGCAGCAATTAGGGTTTTCAAACAGGTAATAATATTTTACATGGGTTCAGTTGTACCCTTTTGCTGCAGCGAATTTGCCTGGAGCGGCCGACAAGTAGGCGCCAACGGTTCCGGAAATGAAACTCGCGTAGAGAATTGAGTCCGAGCGGCCGCATTTCCGAGGGGAGCACGACATCCGGGCCTCTTACCCTCTAATTGTGAGCGAGCAAGGCAAAAGGCCAGCCGACGGCCGCCACCTTATGCAGAAAGCTGAGAACTAAATTAAAACAAGGTGCATCAATTTTCCTATGGCAATTTGTTCTTTGGAATAATTTATTTGAGTTGAGACCTATTGCGGCTT
>CAZDQC010000234.1:0-3133 GCA_964507245.1 uncultured Rhodospirillaceae bacterium | reverse complement strand
GGCTATTAGGCCCAGCACCAGGGCGCCACCGGGTAGCACAAAACCGGCTGCCGGGGTAATCGCGACTAGGCCGGCCACCGCACCTGAGGCGATCCCTAGAACCGAGGGTTTGCCGCGCATCATCCATTCGGCGGCCATCCAGGCAAGGGCGGCGGCGGCGGTGGCAATTTGGGTCACGGCCATAGCCATGCCAGCCCGACCGTTGGCAGCCAGTTCTGAACCGGCATTAAAGCCGAACCAACCAACCCAAAGCATAGATGCACCAATTACCGTGAGCACAAGGTTATGCGGCGCCAGGTTTTCTCGGCCATAGCCAATCCGCTTGCCTAAGACCAGGCATAATACTAGGGCGGCAACTCCGGAATTGATGTGCACTACGGTGCCACCAGCGAAGTCCATGACCCCGGCGCTGCCCAGGAATCCGCCTCCACCCCAGACCCAGTGGCATACCGGCGCATAAACAATGATCTGCCATAATCCTAGGAAAACCATCAGTGAGGAAAACTTAATCCGTTCGGCCACCGCGCCCGTGATCAGAGCGGGCGTGATAATGGCAAAGGTCATCTGGAACATCATGAACACGGACTCGGGGATTGTGCCGCTCATGGAACCGACGCCCATACCCTTTAGGAACAATTGTCCTAGATCGCCGACAAATGGTCCATCACCCGAAAACGCCAGGCTATAGCCAATGACCATCCAAATGATCGTGGCCATGCAGCAGACAGCGAAGCTTTGCATAAGGGTAGCTAGAACGTTCTTCTTACGTACCATGCCACCGTAGAACAGGGCAATGCCAGGGATGGTCATCATTAATACCAACAAGGACGACGTCAGCATCCAGGCGGTATCGCCCGTGTTCAGTTCGTCCGCGGCCAGCGCAGGTTGGGCCAAGGCACATAGGCCGCCGATGAGGCCAATTGCGCCAACTTTTGAAGGTCGCTTTGAAAGGTATGACATCAAAATCTCCTAAAATTTGTCTAAACTTTAATCTTGGACTAAAGAGCTTCGGAGCCGGTTTCGCCGGTGCGGATGCGCACCGCCGTGATCAGGTCTGAGACGAACAGCTTGCCGTCGCCGATCTGACCCGTTTGCGCCGTATTCGAAATGGTCTCGAGGACCCGGTCTAGCAAATCGTCCTCGATTGCCAATTCGAGCTTTATCTTGGGTAGATAATTCACCTCATATTCGGCGCCACGGTAGATTTCTTTGTGGCCCTTTTGACGCCCAAAGCCGCGCACTTCGGTGACGGTGATGCCCTGTATTCCCAATTCCGTCAGAGAATCGCGTACCTCGTCTAATTTGAACGGTTTGATAACCGCCATTACCAACTTCATCTGTTATACTCCTGCTTATATTTCTGGTAAGCGAGGCGAATACACACCTCAGTTATGGTTTGTTACGCAAGAATCGTGCCGATTTTCTGTTCGATCCCGTAACCTTGTTGAAAACAAAAGAAAAGAAAATTTTTGTAGAAATATTTAATTCGCCTGCCGATCGGAATCTGAACAAAATTTAGGCGAAATGCGGTATTGCTCAAATAATTTGCAGTTCATGCGGATATCTATATTGAGGTAGCGATAGCTCGGCATTTAATCCTTATTAGTTACCACAGGGGCCCCCGACCCACGTGCGCGTTGAGGATTTATGCTGTCTGTATGAGTTGACACTCCTAATTTTGATCACATTTTTTGCTTGAACTTGAACTAGTGGGTCGTTTAAACCGTCACGCTGGAAATCGAGTATCGGTATGTAAACCTCCATTCTTCAGAATTTGTCGATACCAATTCGGCTCCGTTTCGTGTTTTCAATGAAGTGAGTCTGCAAATTATGGACGTTGTCGTCGTCGAATCTCCGGCCAAGGCCAAAACCATCAACAAATATCTTGGGGACGAGTATGTTGTGCTGGCTAGCTACGGTCATGTGCGCGATTTGCCATCCAAGGATGGCTCCGTCCTGCCCGATGAAGATTTTGCCATGACCTATGTCACCGACGACCAATCCGCCAAGCGGGTGAAGGCGATTGCCGAGGCTATTAGGGGTGGCGATCATCTTTATCTCGCCACCGACCCGGATAGGGAAGGGGAGGCCATTTCCTGGCATGTCATGAAGGCGCTGGAAGACGACCACGGCTTTCATGACATCCATGCGAAGCGGGTGGTCTTTAACGAAATTACCAAACGCGCTGTTCTGGAGGGTATCAATAACCCCCGTGATCTAGATATGGATTTGATCAATGCACAGCAAGCCAGACGAGCTCTGGATTATCTCGTCGGCTTTACATTGTCACCGGTGCTTTGGCGCAAGCTGCCGGGGGCTAAGTCGGCGGGCCGGGTACAGTCCGTAGCGCTTCGCTTGATCTGTGAGCGGGAGATCGAGATAGAGGCATTCAAACCACGCGAATACTGGACCGTCGAGGTTGATTTCAGGACTGCTAACGATGCCACTCTGATCGGACGTTTGACCCACCTTAACGGCAAGAAGTTGGACCGGTTTTCCATCGTCAACGAGGAAGCCGCCGAAATTGCCAAACGTACATTGAAAGCCGGCGACTTTGCCATTGGTGGTGTCGAAACAAAGCCGACCTTGCGCAATCCCGCACCCCCGTTCACCACCTCGACCCTGCAACAAGAGGCTTCCCGAAAACTTGGCTATGGTGCGCAGCGCACCATGCGGTTGGCGCAAAAATTGTATGAAGGGTTTGATATCGGTGGCGAAACGACAGGTTTGATCACCTATATGCGGACTGATGGCGTCAGCATGGCGGCGGAAGCAATTACCGCCTGCCGCTATACGATTGGGCAAGAGTTTGGAGGGGATTACTTGCCCGCAGAGCAGCGAACCTATCGCAGTAAGGCCAAAAACGCGCAGGAAGCTCATGAAGCCATTAGGCCGACGGAATTTTCGCGGCTGCCGCGGGACATGGCGGCCTTTCTGGATGACGAACAGCGCAAGCTATACGATTTGATATGGAAGCGAGCTATGGCCAGCCAGATGGGATCGGCCAGATTGTCTCGCACTACCATCGAAATTGATGCCAATGATGGCTCAGCTAAACTGAGAGCGACTGGTACAGTCGTGGATTTTCCCGGTTTCTTGAAATTATACGAGGAAGGCCGGGATGAAAAAAAGG
>CAZDQC010000233.1:0-3152 GCA_964507245.1 uncultured Rhodospirillaceae bacterium | reverse complement strand
TATTTGGCCTTCTCGAAATCATACCGCCACCGCCTCGGCGGGTGACGCTGGCACCACTGCCTGAGGAGCCAGTCGAATTACCAATTCAATTAAGTTCGGCAATAGAAAAGCCGGTACTGGCAAATGACCAGGTATCGCGGATCAAGGATTTGAAAGACGGTGAAGTCCGTGCCGAATTGCACCGCGTTAGACTGGCGTTCTCAGCCGACCTATCCTCTGGCACCAATTAGATACAACTGAACCGCGTCGCAAACGGGGCGCACCCACAGGCGAGAAGACCGATTAAGCCCTCCAGAAGACAGTCTTCCAGGCCTTCTCTTTTCTAAGATATCCCTTCTTTGAAACAGGTCTGTGGGAAATCTCATGAAATGGAGGTTCATCCTCCTCATCATCACAAATCCAGGTCGCAATCGTCCTTCCGTTGCCAAAGAACGAAAAGGTGGCATCGTCCTCAAAGGTGATAGAGACATTGCACTCTAGGTCAGACGCACATTCGTCAACTCTGTCCAAGGCATCCTGGAATTTGTGGAACCTGACATTTTTCCATAGATCTTCTTGTCTCAAATTATGCCCTGACGTTCGCCGGATAGATCGAATTGTGTTTAGTACAATCAACATTCAGATCACCCATAATTCTGCCATCTTCGCTTGCTGACCCCTTGGCTGTGATTGGTATATTTTAGAGGGATAAAGTGGCTATCGGATGGCCTGATCGTGGCGAATTTGCGGCTTAATTTTCGCAAGGGGGTAGGAACTAAATATCTACTGGCCAACGGGTTCCGTAGTTGGTGCAGAATTAGATGGAACTATTGACCACGATGACGTTATTCATGGGCATGCCAGCAAGGGAATAAAAATGCCTAACCGTTGCCACGACAAACACAGCTTAAACGGTCCGTTCTGGTCATACGCATTTATTTGCAAATTAATTATGACGATGCGGAGCTTGGCACGACGTTCGCGGATCACGACCGTTGGTTCGTTGCGCAGTGGAGTTACCGCCGTGGAGACGGCTCTGATCATGCCGCTATTCCTGCTTCTTTGTTTCGGCATCATTGAAGTTTCCATCCTCCAACTCGCTGCTAGCAACATTGAAGGTCAGGTTGCGGTGGCCGCGCGGCAGATTAGGACTGGCAATATTCAGAATTCCGGCGATCCTCCGGCTGAATTTAACCGACTATTGTGCGGCGAAGTTACCTTTATCGACTGCGCTGATCTGATAGTCGACGTGCGTAATTTCCCCTCTTTTGGCGAAGTCGTATTTGGTGAATATTTTGACGATGAAGGCAATCCTACAGATAATGAATTTAATCCTGGCGGTGCTGGCGATACCGTACTGGTCAGGGTGGCCTACAGATGGGAAATTTTGACACCGTTTTTAGCGCCATATTTGGGCGATGGAGGCGGCGGTACGAAATTGTTGCACGCAGCGGCAGTTTTTCGTTCCGAGCCATACGATGGGCAAGATTAAATGATTTCTATTCTGCACGCCTTTGCTCGCTGCCGCCGTGGCATAGCGGCAATGGAATTTGCGTTGGTGTTGCCAATTGGGGTCGTGTTGTTGTTTGGAATTTCGGAAGTTAGTACCGCCTTGCTAATCGACCGCAAAGTAACCCGCGCGACGCACATAGGCGCTGATCTAGTGGCTCAGGAAACGGCCATGGATAATGACAAGGTCGCCGACTTGTTTACTGCCATGGAGACTATATTGGTGCCATTTCCTCCGGCCAAAGCATATATGCGGGTTACCTCAGTCTGGCTAAATCCAGACACCAATGCTGTTGAAGTCGACTGGAGTGAGGCACGCAACGGCGATCCTGATAGCGGCAATTATGTATTACCAAATGGCTTGATCACACAGGACGGCGATAGTGTGATCGTCGCACACGTAATCTACGATCACAGCCCCTTATTCGATGGCTCCGGCTTTGGGGCATTAACTCTTGAGGACAAAGCCTATTTAAAACCGCGGCGGACTACCAAGGTAACAGGGCCGTAAATTGTTTAATTTCGGAGATAGGAACAGGCCTGATGGCGAAATAGTGATCGAAGATAATGGAGCCGAGCCGTGTTGAAGACTGCTGCAATATTGAGCTGCCTCATAGGAGGAGCTGGCCGATTTTGGACGCGGCTTGCAATGACATTGAACCGATTTGCAAGCAACCGCCAAGGTGTTATTGGGATAATCTTCGCCCTGGCATTGATTCCATTACTAGTGGCCGGGGGGGCTGCTGTCGATCTCTCTCGTGCTTATCTCGTGAAACAACGCCTCGGCGCCGCCTTGGATGCTGCTGGTCTGGCGGTGGGTGCCGCATCAGGTTTGACTGACGCCGAACTCAATACTCTGATGCTCGACTATTTTAATGCCAACTATCCTGCGAGTGAAATCGGCGTCCCAGTGACGCCAGCCATGAGTATTGAGGATAGCGAGATTACGATCACCGCAACCGCCGATGTCGACACCACCCTGATGCGAATTGTCAACATTGATAATATCACGGTAGCGGCATCGACCACCGTTGTTCGCGAGACCACAGGCCTGGAGGTGGTCTTGGTGCTTGATAATACGGGCTCCATGTTTGGCGCCAAGTTGAATTCTTTAAAGGAAGCTTCCAGGACCTTTGTGGACATTGTGTTTGGTGACGAGACTGAGCCAGAATTTTTGAAGGTAGGAATTGTGCCTTTTACTGGCGCCGTTAATATCGGTACTGATACAAATTTCAGGAATACTTATACGACCAATAATCCACCCGACAACGCCTTTATAGCAACCCAGTCCTTTAGAAATCCCCGGCCTGGCCGATGGCGCGGCTGTGTCGAGGCTAGAGATGCTCCCTTCGATACTACCGATGACAGTCAACTCGAAGCCCCTGCCGGTGGGGGTAGATGGGAACGTTATCTATTTCCGGATAACCGCTTTACAAACCCGTGGCGTTTCCTTAACGCCTTTAACTTTCCTTTCGTCGGTCCCAACAAGTTCTGTCCAATCGAGTTGCTACCGCTCACCAACAACAAACAAGACGTGCTGAACAAGATCGAAGAAATGATTGCCAACGGCGTCACTCATATCAATCTAGGTGCTGTTTGGGGATGGCGGGTGATATCACCCGGTGAACCTTATACCAATGGTGTGGCCTATGATGATGAAAAAT
>CAZDQC010000232.1:0-3190 GCA_964507245.1 uncultured Rhodospirillaceae bacterium | reverse complement strand
TTTTGTGTAGTAGCACCGCGACGAGAAAATAGACAACGACACCGAGACCTAATCCGCCCCAAACCGAAAATCTCTCTAATCTGGCCGAGACCCAATAGTAGGTCAGAACGAAACAGATAGTACCGGTAAAGGAAGATATACTGTGAGGGATGCTTTCTACTACATATTCCGTTCCGAGGTCTCGCCCGACAAAAAAATAGACCAATACTGCCGTCAGGGGAGCGCCGGAGAGCAAACCAGCAATGCGGGTGCCAACGCGTTCGGCAACAAACGTCAGCCCCAAGACAATAGCTGCCGACCATGCCGCCTTGACCAAAAGGGATATCTCGTACGTTGTCTCCATTCCCTCGACCGATTAAAAATTCCGCTGGGCCAGAAAGGTCAGAAAAGCAAAAAAAAGAGTGCTCGATAGGTAAAATGTTCGATCAACGCCGATCAACTGCGCTGTTGCACTGCCGGGCTTAAAAAAGCGGACCGGCACGTTGCGGATCTTCTTAAGAATCTCGCAGTCATAGATTGTCACAACTGAAAGCACGGTCATTGACTGTTTTCGATTGCCTTCAAGCCAAGTCGCACAAATTTCTGTGATGGTCTGGCCCGGTTGAGGCGCTGCGCGATCGTCCAACAGCTCCTGCATAACGGGGTACATAGCGTTATTTCTATTCGTTTGTTCTTGTTTGACAACTCTAGCGGCAACACCGATTGAAATCTATCCATGTCAGAAATTCGTGCTATGAAACCAGCAACAAATTCATAAACGGGAGTGCCAGAGGATGTCAGACGCAGTCGATTTCACCAAAAGGGGCGCCATCGGTGTCATCACCGTCAATAGCCCTCCGGTTAATGCCCTCAGCGCCGCCGTGCGCGATGGCCTAGGTGAGGCGTTTGATATAGGTCAGGCCGATCCGGAAGTGAAAGCCATGGTACTGATGGGGGGCGGCCGTACCTTCATAGCCGGGGCCGATATCCGTGAATTCGGCCAACCGCCTCGTGGTAGGCCCTTGCACGAAGTGCTTGATAGTATGGAAAACAGCGACAAGATCATTGTCGCCGCCATCCACGGCACCGCGCTAGGCGGTGGCTTGGAAGTCACCTTGTGCTGCCATTACCGCTTTGCCGTACCCAACTCCATGGTTGGTCTACCAGAAGTGAAGCTGGGTCTGTTGCCAGGTGCAGGCGGCACTCAACGACTGCCAAGATTAGTAGGCGCGACCAAGGCCCTGGATTTAATCACCTCCGGTACTTTTTTACCGGCGCCTCAGGCCATGGAGTTGGGTATCGTGGACGAAGTTGGCGACGATTTGCTTGAAGGCTCCGTCGCCTATGCTGAAAAGCTAGTGGCCGAGGATGCTCCCCTACGCAAAATCCGTGACATGCCATGCGAAGCAGAGGATGGAGTATTCGAAGCCTACCGCAAAGCGAATGCCCGAAAATTTCGTGGTTTTCTGGCACCATGGAAATGCATCGATGCTGTCGAGGCGGCAGCAACAATGACGTTCGTTGATGGCATGAAGCAGGAGCGATCACTGTTTACGGATTGCGTGACTTCCTCCGAGTCCGCGGCACAACGGCATATCTTTTTCGCCGAACGCGAAGTCGCCAAAATTCCCGACGTACCAAAAGATACGCCAATGAAGGAGATCAAAAAGGTCGCCATGATCGGCGCCGGCACCATGGGCGGCGGTATCGCTATGAATTTTGCCAACGCAGGCATTCCTGTGTTGATGGTGGAAGTGGCCCAAGACGCGCTAGATCGAGGCATGGATGTCATCCAGCGAAATTATCAAAATACAGTCAATAAAGGCCGCCTGAGCCAAGAAAAGATGGACCAGCACTTGTCGATGTTCTCCACTACAACAGAGTTTGCGGATATCAGCGATGCAGATCTGGTGATCGAGGCTGTCTTCGAAAAAATGGATTTGAAGAAGGAAATTTTTGCCAAACTGGATAAGCATGCCAAGCTCGGCGCGGTATTGGCGTCCAACACGTCCACCTTGGACATCGACGAAATCGCCTCAGCTACTAAGCGGCCGAACAGCGTTATCGGCATGCATTTTTTCTCGCCTGCCAACGTCATGCGCCTGTTGGAGGTGGTACGTGGAACGGATAGCTCGGCGGAAACCATCGCCACCGCTATGGGAATTGGCCGTAAGGTTGGTAAAATTTCAGTGTTGGTAGGCAATTGCTTCGGCTTCGTGGGCAATCGCATGTTGCATGGCTATGCCGGCGAAGGCACTTTTCTGTTGGAAGGCGGTGCCCTGCCGCAACAAGTGGACAAGGCCATCTATGAATTTGGCCTGGCCATGGGTCCGTTCGCCATGGGCGATATGGCGGGTCTAGACGTGGGTTGGCTAGTACGCAAGGCCAAGGCGGATGACCGTCCCACCAACGAGGAATATGGCGGCACCATCCCAGACCGTATTTGCGAGTTAGGCCGTTATGGCCAAAAAACGGGCGGTGGTTATTACGACTATAAAGAAGGTGACCGTACGCCCATTGCGAACCCGCAGGTACAGGAGATCATCGAACAGGTATCGAAAGAGAAAAACATTGAGCGTAAAGATTTCGAGGAGGAGGAGATAATCAAACGCAGCCTGTATCCACTGGTTAATATCGGCGCCCAGATCCTGGATGAGGGTATGGCCATGCGCCCATCCGATATCGATATCATCTACATTAACGGATATGGCTTCCCAGCTTACAAGGGCGGGCCGATGCATTGGGCTGATTCCATCGGGCTCGACAAGGTGCTGGCAGATATCAAGCGCTTTCATGCAGACTATGGTGAACGCTGGCGTCCCGCACCGTTGCTCGAAAAACTGGTCGCGGAAGGGAAGAGCTTCGCCGATTACCAGGCTAGCTGACCTAAATCGTAATGGACGGGGTTTCTTGGCTTTTTTGGCGGGGCGGCTTCTTCGTGCAATGTGTAACCGATAACGATATTCTGCCAAAGAGCGGGAGGAAGTCGGGTTAACCGAACATTCAAATTGGAATCGCATGCCAACTTTGATCCACCAACGTGTTCGTGAATGCCAGGACGGCAAATATTCGAAATCAATCTGCAGAGTATCCAGCGGTTGGGTGGTATTGGGTGATGTGCAGTTCCTACCCGGCTATTCCCTATTGCTGCCGGATCCCGTTGTCGCCGACCCTAATCATATGAATGAAACAACGCGCAAGACCTTCTTTC
>CAZDQC010000231.1:0-3224 GCA_964507245.1 uncultured Rhodospirillaceae bacterium | reverse complement strand
AAACCTGATCGTCCCGCCGAAGACGCCTGGCGCCGATGCAGGCTTCATCATCATGGAACCGACCGACTATCCGCCCATGTCCGGCTCTAACTCAATCTGCGTCGCTACGGTGCTACTGGAAACCGGCATGGTTAAGATGCGCGAGCCCGAAACAGTGTTGCATTTGGACACGCCCGGCGGGGCGGTGGATGTCGTGGCGCAATGTCGAGATGGTCGCTGCCAAAGTGTCCGTACTCGCAATGTTCCCTGTTTTGTAGCCAAGCTGGACGCGTCGGTCGAAGTTACGGGGTTGGGAACGATCGTCTGTGACATCGCCTATGGCGGTGCCTTTTTTGCCATTGCTGATGCATCCAGTCTGGGTTTTGCTTTGCATCCGGATGAGGCGCGGGATCTGGTCGAAATGGGGGAGCGGATCAAGGAGGCTGCTGTGGAGCAGCATCCGGTTAGCCATCCGGAGAACCCTGATATTCACACCATCACCTTCACGCAGTTCACACTGCCAATTATCAATGGCGCTTCGGGCCAGATCATTGGCCGCAACACTGTTGTAATATCGCCAGGCAAATTGGACCGGTCTCCATGCGGTACAGGCAGTTCCGCCCGATTGGCGGTCTTGCATGCGCGTGGTGAAATCGGATTGGGCCAAACCCTGGTCAGTCAATCGGTTCTGGGCACGGAATTTTATTGCCGGATTGAGGATACGTGCCAGATCGGTAACCGGGCCGCCATTGTGCCCAGCCTGCAAGGTCGGGCCTGGATCACTGGCAGCCATCAATATACATTGGATCCGGAAGATCCCTTTCCCCAGGGCTATACTTTGTCAGACACTTGGTACCGGGCGCTCAGCTGAAGGTAATGGAAACCTGGATCTGGATTCCCATCACCTTTCTCGCCGCCTTTATGCAGGCGGCACGTACGGCGGGGCAAAAATATCTGACCAAGGATTTTTCGGCCGTCGGCGCTTCTTATGTGCGATTTTTGTGGGGCCTGCCGTTTGCCTTGGCCTATCTGTGGTTCTTGCAGCAGAATGGCGGTTATGCGCTACCTGAGGCTGATTGGCAATTCTTTGCCTTTGCCGCTTTGGCGGGTTTGTCACAAATCACGGCGACGGTTTTGCTGGTCTTTTTGTTTTCCCTGCGTAATTTCGCCGTCGGCTCTACTTATGCTCGAACTGAGGCCCTGTTGACCGCAATTGTCGGTGCCCTGTTTTTTCACGAGGCCTTGGCTGGAGCCGGTTGGATCGCCATTGCCATAGGTGCCCTTGGGGTGGTGTTGATTAATCTAGCCCGCACCGGTATCGGTGGTAATAATCTGCTACGGCGCCTATTTCAACCAGCCGCCGGTGTAGGCTTAGCTTCAGGACTGGGCTTTGCGGGTGCTTCGTTGTTCCTGCGGCAGGCTAGTTTGTCCCTGGGTCTGGATGATTGGCTGTACGCTGCAGCGGTCACCTTGGCCATGGTATTACTTATTCAGACGGGTGTGATGTCCCTCTACATCGTATTCAGAGCTCGTGACCAACTCGTCGCCATGAAGCCGAATTGGCGTGGGTGCCTTTTTGTCGGTGTTACCTCCGTCGTCGGCTCAGCCGGTTGGTTTACTGCCATGACAGTGGAACGAGCCGCCTACGTCAAGGCCCTGGGTCAGGTAGAACTTCTGTTCACTCTGGCTTTGTCAGTCCTGTTCTTCAAAGAACGTTCTACACCAAAAGAATTATCTGGAATGGCTCTTGTCGCGGGTAGCATCGTGGTCCTGTTGCTGCTCGGTTAGTAGATTTCTGGGCTAATTCCCGCGGAGCCACGCGGCGGCCAACTGGTGAGCGATGGCTAGGGGCGCTGGCATACGTAGCTTTGATTGGTCTTCCCAGTTGCCCACCATTTCGCGGATCTGCGGCCGCGTGAACCAGCGGGCCTCTTCTAACTCATCTGGATCCAAGTCGATCTCGCTTGTCTCCGCTTGTGCAAAGCAGCCCATCATCAAGGAAGATGGAAAGGGCCAGGGTTGAGAGAAGATATACCTAACCCCGCCAACGCGAATGCCGACCTCCTCAAATACCTCCCGGCGCACGGTTTCTTCAACGGTTTCTCCTGGTTCCATGAACCCAGCCAAGGCGGAATAACTATTCGGCGCAAAAAATTTCTGTCGACCCAACAGGCAATTATCCTCATCATCCAGGACCAGCATAATGCTCACGGGATCAGTTCGGGGGAAATGCATCGCGGCGCAGTCGTCGTCGGTGCACTTTCGGTTGTAGCCGCCTTCGCCTAAGCGTGAGGGCTGTCCGCAAACGGAGCAGAACCCGTGCCGAGCATGCCAGTCCAGCATAGAGCGCGACTGCGCCAATATGGCGGCGTCAGGACCGCTACAGGATGCAGCTGCGCTGCGAATGTCGATCCACTTGCCGTAATCCTGCAAAGGTGCGTTGGCCTTTTGATCGCTAGAGGCGGAGACATCCACAGTGAAATGGGGAATGCCATTGATTTGGCCAAGGAAAACCACGGTCGCACCCGCCGTGATGAATGGCATAACTTCCTGCTTCTGGCACCAACTTATACGTAGAATTTCCCCCGGCATCATCAATGCGCGTAACTGCCACAAGGGCAGAAATCCGGTATTGGGATCGTCCATTTGCTGGCGCAACCAATCTTTGTTCCGCCGTTCGTTACCCATACGGTTCACTGGACTGCCGGCGAAGGTATTAATCAACTCCATAATCTATCTGCTTAGCCCCAAAATCAGTAAGTTTCTGGACGCGGAGGGTGCCACATGAGCACGGCCTGGGCAAATCTAGCGGAAAATGCTGCTATTGAAGAAGGGTTGCTGTTTTGGGATCATAAAAATAATCGTGATCCAATTCCTTTTGTTCTGTCTCTCAGAAATTGATCCCGTACGACGCTGTTACTCGCTTGCGCTTTTTCGAGCAAAAGACGATAAAGCGAACGGAAGGGCGGCTGCGGACGGGCTGCTTGCCAATCCGGTCAGATCCGAGAGGAAGCAGCCGTAACAAGATTAGTCCGGGTCGCTGGTCGCTCTTCCACTTCGTCGCATTTATCATCTCGCCTGACCGTGCTAGCCTGCCGGCGATGTCATGAATAAAAAAACCTCGGATAGTGCGCAATCAGGGGGGACGTCTGTGAACGACTCGGTCTACCAAGTATTGGCGCGTAAGTATCGGCCCCAGCAATTCAGCGAGCTGGTGGGCCAGGATGCTTTGGTGCGCACTATCC
>CAZDQC010000230.1:0-3291 GCA_964507245.1 uncultured Rhodospirillaceae bacterium | reverse complement strand
CTGCCATGGCAGCCTTTTCATCCTCCAGACGTTCTATCCGTTCGATCAACTGGCGTAACCGCTCTGCCGCAATACCACCTACCTCGACCATACAAATTCACTCCATAAAACAAATCGTCATTGCCGAACCAGAGGGACCATAACCAAGCCCCTTTACCGGCGCAACTTGCACCTTTTCCGCCTGCTTCACGGGCATAGGTGCTTCCGGCTTTATATGTGCCATTGGTCATTATTACTTGTCTCAGCTCAACAAACGAATCAAGATTACAACGAAAACAATTGTTCTTACGTTGATTTTTTCGTCCCGATTTTGGGTTCTTCTCCCTTGATCAGGCGGCGGATATTTTGGTGGTGACGAATAAACACTAACAATGTCATGAAGGCCGCAAGTTCCATGATCTGCCAGTTACCCAAATAATAGGCAAAACCCGGACCGGCCAAGGCAGCTGCCAGCGCAGCGACAGAGGAGTAGCGGAGCAGTTGAGCTACCACCAACCATGTCAGGCAACATAAAGACCCCGACGGCCAATTGATCGCCAACATGACGCCGAGAAATGTAGCTACACCCTTGCCGCCGTTGAATTTTAACCAAATCGGAAACAGGTGGCCGATGAAGGCACCACCACCAGCTAGGACTGCCGTATCGGGTCCATACATGCCGGCCAGCAGAACCGCTACCGCCCCCTTGCCACCATCCAGTAAAAGTGTCAGGGCCGCCAATCCCTTATTCCCTGCGCGCAGCACATTGGTAGCGCCTATATTACCGGAACCGACCTTTCGTATATCTCCCATGCCCGCCAAGCGCGTCAGCACCAAGCCAAAAGGAATGGAACCTAGAAAATAGCCGAATGCTGCGGCGACCCAGAATGGCCATAAATACGAGAAATCGCCCAAAGGTGCCGGCATCAGTCAATCCTCGTCGGAACCAGAATATACGATCTTTCCGTCCACAATGGTGCGCCAAGGCCGTCCCTGCACTGGCCGGCCATGATAGGGCGTATTTTTCGATTTGCTGTGGAATTTATCCTCGTCAATGCGCCATGGCTTATCCAGATCAAACACCAGCAGGTCGGCAGGTGAACCAGGAGCTAACTTTCCTCCGCGCAGACGAAGTAATTCAGCCGGACGAGAGGTCATCTTTGCCAGCAAATCAATCAGGCTGATAGCGCCATTGTGATACAACTCTAACGACAATGGTAGAATTGTCTCCAAGCCAATTATGCCCGTTGCGGCCAATTCAAAAGGCAGACGTTTAGATTCTGCATCCTGGGGATCATGACAGGAACAGATCACATCGATAGTCCCGTCCGCCAATCCCTGCACCACGGCCTGGCGGTCCATTTCGTCGCGCAGAGGCGGCGCCGTCTTGGCAAAGCTACGGTATTCCCCCACCGCGCCCTCGTTCAGAGCAAAATTATGTACAGCAGCAGCGGCGGTAACCGGCAAACCCTGAGCTTTCCCGCGCGCAATGGCCTCTATCGCCTGGGACGTAGACAGGCAGGCAGCGTGGTAACGGCCACCAGTCATCTCCACCAGGCGCAGGTCCCGTTCCACCATAATGGTTTCTGCCTGCGTGGGAATACCAGGAAGGCCTAGGCGCATAGCAATCTCACCTTGGTTCATCACACCGTTTCTGGCAAGGTTGGGCTCTTCGAGGTACTGGCAAACTAATAGATCAAATGCAGAGGCATAACTAAGAACCCGGCGCAGCACCTGGGCATTGGTTACGGTCCGGTCCGCATCGGTGAATGCCACAGCGTCCGCCCTAGACAATAGGCCCAATTCCGCCATCTGTTCGCCATGCAAGCCCCGTGTTATAGCCGCCATTGGATGAATACGTACCTTGGCCTTATCACGGGCCTGGCGTTTGATGTATTCCACCAACGGCACATCATCGATGACTGGTTCAGTATTTGGCTGCATGATAATGCAAGTCACGCCCCCAGCTGCTGCGGCCTCAGAAGCTGAGGCAAGGGTTTCCTTATGCTCGGCTCCCGGTTCGCCAACAAAGACACGCATATCGATCAGGCCTGGACACAGTACTCGTCCACCGCAATCAACCACCTCAGTACCGTCCGGCACCGCACCATCTGGCTGCAGCTCGGCGATGAGGCCACCTTCGGTTAAGAGCGTGCCAGGACCGTCCCAGCCACTGGCAGGATCAATCAGGCGTGCATTTATGTAGGCGACCCGGTTCATGTTTCGTCAGTATCCGGACCCACGGGGGGTTGGTTACCTGGCCGGCGGGAAAGCAGGTCTAGCACCGCCATACGCACAGCCACACCCATTTCCACCTGTTCGCGTATCACGCTGCGATTGATGTCATCGGCCAACTCACTGTCAATCTCAACACCCCGGTTCATCGGCCCGGGATGCATAATCAATGCCTCCGGTTTAGCCTCAGCCAGTTTGTCCTGGTCCAATCCATAAAAATGGTAATACTCCCGAGTGGACGGCACATAGGCGCCGTTCATACGCTCGTTTTGGAGACGCAGCATCATGACGATATCGGCTCCTGCCAGGCCTTCAGCCATGTCATGAAATATTTCCACGCCCATACGGTCCATGGCGCCGGGCAGCAGGGTAGGTGGCGCTATCGCGCGCACTTTGGCGCCCATGATGCCAAGTAGCAGGATATTCGAGCGCGCAACGCGGCTGTGCAGAATGTCACCGCATATGGCCACTGTCAGACCATCCAGACGCCCCAGCCGGCGGCGGATAGTCAGAGCGTCCAGTAACGCCTGAGTAGGATGTTCGTGGCTACCATCACCGGCATTGATGACGCTGCAATCCATTTTTTGGCTCAACAGGGCAACAGCACCTGAATGCGGATGACGCACCACCAGACTGTCGGGATGCATAGCGTTCAGGGTCGCTGCGGTGTCTATCAGGGTCTCGCCCTTTTTTATAGCCGAAGCGGTCGCCGTCATGTTGATAACGTCGGCGCCCAATCGTTTTCCCGCAAGTTCGAATGAAGTTCGAGTGCGAGTTGATGTTTCGAAAAATAAGTTGATCTGGGTGCGTCCACCGAGGATTGAACGTTTCTTGTCAACCCGGCGGTTTTGCGCCACGTATTCGTCGGCTAGATCCAATATTTCTGAAATTTCTGATGGCGAAAGCCCATCTATCCCGAGCAGGTGTCGGTACGAAACTGCACTCGTTGGAATGTCACTCATCAAAAGGCGATCTTATAGAATCCCTCCGGCACTATGGCAACCAAACAGGACAGCGCGCCTGTAATGGAGGATCACTATCATGCTCCTTAGCAATCCCGGCCATCTTAACTCCAAT
>CAZDQC010000229.1:0-3298 GCA_964507245.1 uncultured Rhodospirillaceae bacterium | reverse complement strand
TTAAGAACGGAAAAGTTATCGGCGTTTCCGTGGGCGAAGAAACGATCAAAACAGAAATTGTAGTTAACTGCACCGGCATGTGGGGTCGGTCGGTCGGTGCAATGACACAAACCCCGCTACCTTTGCACGCCTGTGAACATTTTTATGTGGTGACCGAACCCTTCGATGGGGTTACTCCTGATCTACCCGTGCTGCGGGATCAGGACAACTACGCATATTACAAGGAGGATGCGGGCAAAATCCTATTGGGTGCGTTTGAGCCAAATGCGAAACCTTGGGGCATGGATGGAATTCCCGAAGATTTCTGTTTCGATGAGTTGCCTAGCGATATAGAACATTTCATGCCTGTTCTGGAACGGGCAATGGCCCGCATGCCCTCGTTAATGAATGTAGGCATACGAACATGGTTTTGTGGGCCCGAAAGCTTCACGCCTGACAACCGCTATCACTTGGGTGAAGTGCCTGACATAAAGGGTCTGTTTGTCGCCTGCGGGTTCAATTCCATTGGCATCCAGTCTGCCGGTGGGGTTGGCAAAGTAATAGCCGAGTGGATCCAGGAGGGCCATCCGCCCATGGATCTTTGGGACGTGGATATTCGCCGTAACATGCCATTTCAAAATAACGAGCGGTACCTCCGGGAACGTGTCAGTGAGTGTCTAGGTTTGCTCTATGCGGTGCATTGGCCCTTTTACCAGTACCAAACAGCCCGAGGCGCACGAAAATCGCCATTGCACGACCGTTTGCTGGCAGCCGGTGCCTGTTTTGGCGAGGCAGCGGGCTGGGAACGGGCTAATTGGTACAGCCCGGGCGAAACATCACCCTCTTACGAATACAGTTATCGCCGCCAAAACTGGTTTCAGCAATCGGCTGAAGAGCATCGGGCTGTGCGGGAAGGGGTTGGTCTTTTTGATCAGACTTCCTTTGCCAAGTTTCAAATGGCTGGTCGGGACGCGGTTTTGGTCCTGAACCGTGTCAGTGCCAACCAGATTGACGTAAACGTAGGGCGTACCGTCTACACACAATGGTTGAACGACCGTGGAGGAATTGAAGCTGATTTGACAGTGACCCGGATAGGAGAGAATGATTTTTTTATTGTTACCTCGGCGACCTCTCAGGTGCGGGACTTTCATTGGTTGAAAAATCACATTCCAGATGAAGCATACGCCTTTTTGACAGATATCACCTCGGCACAAGCGGTTTTGTCGATTATGGGACCAAAAGCACGAGATCTGCTAACCACCATTACTAGTTCCGACGTCAGTAATAACGCTTTTCCCTTTGGGCAGTCCAAGGTCATCGAAATTGGTAATGCCCTTGTACGCGCTACGCGCCTGACATATGTGGGTGAATTAGGTTGGGAATTATATATTCCAATGGAGTTTGCCCAGGGCGTTTATGACGAAATCGTATCGGCGGGTGAAAATTTTGGACTTCGCCACGTAGGATATCATGCCATGGATAGCCTGAGACTGGAAAAGGCCTATCGCCATTGGGGTCATGACATCACGGATGAAGATACACCGCTCGAAGCTGGATTGGGATTCGCGGTAGCCTGGGACAAGTCGTGCGGATTTATCGGCCGGGATACGTTGTTACAAAAGCGTCAGGTAGGGCCGGCCCGTCGGTTGGTGCAGTTCAAATTATTGAACCCGGAAAATCTTTTGTATCACAACGAACCTGTCTGGCGCGATGGGGTCATCGTCGGTTACCTGAGCTCGGGTGCTTATGGTCATACATTGGGCGCTGCCATTGGTATGGGCTATATAAGTGACCCAACGGGCGGCACTGTTGACGCTGCCTTCATTGAGGGTGGTAATTATGAGATAGAGATTGCGTGCGAGCGAGTTCCGGCTACTGCGTCGCTTCGGCCTTTGTATGATCCCGCAAACTCCCGAATTCGCTGCTAAAATCTATTGAAAACTTTCTGTTGGGCAAGAAAATCATGGGAAGGTAGACGCTATGAAAGCCGTCGAAGCCATCGTCGAAATTCTAAAACGGGAGGGGGTTGAATGCATCATTGGCTATCCCGTTAACCACGTACTTGAGTTTGCGGCGCGTTGGGATATTCGCCCCATAATCGTCCGCCAGGAACGAATTGGCCTGCACATGGCGGATGCCCTTTCACGATTGAGTTCAGGCAAAAAAGTGGGCGTATTTGCCATGCAACACGGTCCTGGCGCGGAGAATGCCTATGGTGGCGTAGCACAGGCCTTTGGCGAGGGGGTGCCTGTGCTGGTTCTGCCTATGGGATACGCCCGTCGTTTGGCCCATGTGCGACCGAACTTTAATTCCACAGACTCCATGGCCCATGTGGCGAAGACCACCGAGCCGGTGACTTCTGCGAATGAGGTGCCCAATATCATGCGCCGTGCCTTTACCCAGTTGCGTAATGGCCGAGGCGGTCCTTGTGTTGTGGAAATCCCTACGGACGTGTTCGAGGAGGAAATGACGGTCGAACTGGATTATACGCCCGTCTCCGGTACCCGATATGGGCCAGATCCCGCCGCTGTTGCAATGGCGGCGGATATGCTGGTCACTGCCAAACGCCCGGTGGTTTGGGCGGGACAGGGTGTTCATTATGCAAAGGCCTGGCCGCAGCTGCAGCGCCTGGCGGAATTGTTGGCGGTTCCTATCGCCACATCGTTGGGTGGCAAAAGTGCTTTTCCGGAGGATCATCAACTCTCGCTCGGTTCTGGTGGTTTGGCCAGCCCAAAAACCGTTCATCATTTTTTGCACGCGGCCGACGTGATATTTGGCATTGGCTGTAGTTTCACCGAATCCAGTTTTGCCATTGCTATGCCCACGGGAAAACGGTTCATACATGCCACTTTGGATCCACTGGATTTGAATAAGGATGTGGCGGCGGAAGTATGCTTATTGGGCGATGCGGCGTTGACTTTAGATAGCCTGATAGACGCTGTTAAAGAACAGCTGGATGGCCCAAGAGACCAGAATTCTGTTGTAGCAGAAATAGCTTCAATTCGGGAGGAGTGGCTGTCGCAATGGATGCCGAAATTGACATCCGGCCAGAGCCCGCTTTCACCCTATCGGGTGTTGTGGGATTTGCAGAACACGGTGGACAAGGGGAATACCATCATTACACATGATGCTGGTTCGCCCCGTGACCAGATAACCCCGTTCTGGCGGGCAACCAAACCCCTCAGCTATATAGGTTGGGGCAAAACGACCCAATTGGGATATGGTCTGGGATTGGCTATGGGAGCTAAGTTGGCTCGGCCAGAAGCTTTGTGTATCAACGTTTGGGGCGATGCGGCTATTGGCTTCACAGGCATGGATT
>CAZDQC010000228.1:0-3325 GCA_964507245.1 uncultured Rhodospirillaceae bacterium | reverse complement strand
GGATTTCTACCGTATGTCGAGGACGGCACCATAATCTTGGTGGGCGCCACCACCGAAAACCCCTCGTTCGAATTGAATGCAGCTCTGTTGTCCCGTTGCCAGGTGCTGGTCCTGAAACGCTTGGACGGAGACGCGTTAGAAGAACTTTTGGGTAGAGCCGAAACCGCATACGGCCGCGATCTGCCTTTGCAGCCAGAGGCCCGGCAAGCCCTGCTTTCCATGGCGGATGGCGACGGCCGATTTGTCCTGAATTTGGCTGAAGAGTTGCTGACATTGGAGAAAAGCATGACGCCTCTGGACGTGGCTGCTTTAAGCAAGACACTTCAGCGCCGGGCACCGGTTTATGACAAGGCTCAGGAAGGCCATTACAACCTGATAAGTGCCTTGCACAAATCCTTGCGGGGCTCGGATGTGGACGCTGCGCTCTACTGGCTGGCGCGTATGTTATCGGCTGGCGAGGAGCCTTTGTATATCACTCGGCGTCTGGTTCGTTTCGCAGTAGAGGATATCGGTCTGGCCGACCCCCAAGCTGTGGTGCAAGCTAATGCGGCCAAGGATGCTTATGATTTTTTGGGCAGCCCCGAGGGAGAATTAGCTATCGCGCAGGCTGTTATCTATTTGGCCACGGCGCCTAAGTCTAATGCTGCCTATAGCGCCTTGAGTCGGGCAAACCGCGCTGCACAGGATACCGGCTCCCTCATGCCACCGAAACATATTTTGAACGCGCCAACGCCCTTAATGAAGGACTTCGGCTATAGCGATGGCTATGTTTATGACCACGGCACGGAACACGGGTTTTCTGGGCAAAATTACTTTCCCGGGCAGATGGCTAGGCAAAATTTTTATCGTCCCGCCGACCGAGGTTTTGAGCGTGAAGTTGCGAAACGCATGGCATATTGGGATAAGCTGCGTGCCAAAGTTGAAGAGGATCCTGGGACATGAATATGATGTTCGCCGTAGCATGCGGCGGCGCCTTGGGCGCTATGGGTCGTCATCTGATCTCCGGCCAGGTCATGCGCTGGGCCGGTGGCGGCTTTCCCTGGGGCACATTGACGGTCAATGTCGCCGGCTCCTTTTTATTGGGGCTGTTGGTGGAATATCTAGCTCAGCGCTGGCCGGCAACCCAGGAAATACGAGGCTTTTTGGTGGTCGGTGTGTTGGGCGGCTTCACTACATTCTCGGCCTTTTCGCTAGACGCGGTCCTATTGCTGGAACGGGGCAGTCTGACCCCAGCTTTTGCCTATATTGGTGGCAACGTATTGTTGTCTATTGGCGGGATGTTTGCCGGCCTGTTGTTGTTTCGGCAAGTGTTGACATGAACTCGGCCCAGTTGGTCGAAGTTGACGTGGACGATAGTGATGTCCGCCTAGATAGGTGGTTTCGCCGCCGCTACCCCGAGCTTAACCATGGCTATCTGGAAAAGATGCTGCGCAAGGGTCAGGTGCGGGTAGATGGCGCTAGGGTCAAAGCGGGGCATCGCCTGGCGCCCGGCCAACTGATTCTTGTGCCGCCGCTGGCATCGCCAACACCAAAACCTCGGGTCAAGGTTTCGGATCGTGATGGCAGGGAGCTACAAAGTCGCGTCCTGTACCGGGATTCGTCGGTTCTAGTATTGGATAAGCCGGCCGGCCTTGCTGTGCAAGGTGGCAGCGGCACGAAACTGCATTTGGATGGTATGCTAGACGCACTCCAATTTGACGCGAGCGAACGGCCGCGCCTAGTCCATCGATTAGATAGGGACACCTCGGGCGTTCTGGTATTGGCCCGCCATACCCGTGCGGTGGCATCCCTGGCCCAGTCCTTTCGTGATCGCGAGGCCAAAAAACTCTATTGGGCGATCACCTCGGGCGTGCCGCCTCATGAACGCGGGCAGATAGATTTGCCCCTGGCCAAGTTGCCTGGTAGGGGCGGTGAACGTGCACGGGTGGACCGTGAACGGGGCAAACGCTCCACGACTGATTTCGCCGTCATCGAACAACTTGGCAAACAAGCGGCCTGGCTAGCTCTGTGGCCCCGGACGGGCCGTACGCACCAGTTGAGGGCTCATTGCGCGGCTATCGGCACCCCGATCTTGGGTGATGGCAAATACGGCGCTACAGCTTCCATGCTGTCCGGTTTGGCGGTGAGCAAGGGCCTGCACTTGCACGCGCGATCAATCAAAATACCCCACCCAGATGCCGGCACCTTGACGGCAGAGGCGCGGGTCCCGGAGCATTTCCATGCGACCATGCAAGCTCTGGGCTTTAATCCTGAGGCTGCTACCGAACGCATGGCGGAAATCGAAGCTGAAGATGAATTTGAATAAGGTAGGGAGGATTGATCGCATGCCCGATATTCAAGCTGAAGGTGCCAAGCTGTATTACGAAGAAGCCGGTAGCGGCGAACCCATCGTTTTCGTCCATGAATTCGCCGACGATTACCGTTCCTGGGAACCCCAGGTGCGCTTTTTCTCCCGCCGCTACCGTTGCATCAGCTACAACGCACGCGGCTATCCACCTTCTGAAGTGCCCAGTGATCCTGGCCACTACTCCCAAGATATCGCCGCTGATGACATCGCGGCTGTGATACGGGGCCTTGGAATTAAAAAAGCCCACGTGGTGGGTTGTTCCATGGGCGCCTTTGCCGCACTGCATTTTGGAATGCGGTATGCTGACATGGCTCGCAGTCTGGTCGTCGTCGGATGCGGCTATGGAGCCAAAAAAGATACCCGTGATGGCTTTAATGCTGAAGTAGAGGAATTTGCTGCCTCGTTCTTCGAAAAGGGCATGGTAGAGGTTGGCACCCCCTATTCTCTAGGGCCTACACGAGTGCAATATCAAAACAAAGATCCTCGTGGTTTTGCTGAATTTCAAGCTAGATTTCTGAGCCATTCAGCCGAAGGGTCGGGGCGGACCATGGCTGGTGTGCAAGCAAAACGGCCGTCGTTGTATGATCTCGAGGATGGATTGAAGGCGCTGGAGGTGCCGACCCTCCTGGTGACCGGTGACGAGGATGAACCGTGTCTAGATGCCAACCTATTTCTGAAGCGTACCATCCGATCGTCTGGTCTTGTTATGCTCCCCCGCACGGGTCATGCGGCGAACCTGGAAGAACCGGCGGCTTTCAATCAGGTGGTAGCCGAGTTCATCGCCACAGTAGAACAGGGCCGCTGGACCTTACGGGACCTCCGCTCCGTTTCCGACTCAGCCCTTGTTGCCGGGCCGGACAAGGATTAGGACAACTTGCGACTGATTATTTTTGACTGCGAAGGTACACTGGTCGACAGTCAACACACGATCGTAGAAAGGATAACTGCTGCGTTCAAGGGCCTGAGATATACTCCACC
>CAZDQC010000227.1:0-3412 GCA_964507245.1 uncultured Rhodospirillaceae bacterium | reverse complement strand
TCCCGGCGTTGATTGTGGAGTGTGGAGCGCAGGACGACGACACCTGTTGTTCGACCTGGAACCAGCGCTACGACTTCCAAGTTTGGATAAACAGTATCGCCAGCGTACAAGGGCTTTAAAAATTTGCTGGATTGTTCGATAAAGGCGATCAGGGCATCACCAAAATAATGGGGCAACATCCCCGCACCCGGCGCCGTCTGTATTAGGGCCTGGAAGCCATGCGCTAAAAGGGTTTCATGCCCTCGAGCACGGCAATATTCGATATCGTAATGAATAGGGTGATTGTCACCCGAGGCCAATTGAAAGGCCGCAAAGTTAGCTTCTCCCAGTGTGCGCGAGGGGATAGGGAAGGTATCACCTACCTTCACATCTTCGTAATAATGGCTTTCACTCATTTGGTGCGTTGTGGGATCAAAGCTGTCGTCGACATCAGGTTTGCCACGCATTTGGTGCTCCTTTACGCAATCCGTAATGATTTGCGATTTGGGTAGGCCAACCTCCCATCGCCGTCAAGTTGCCTTGTTAAAATCTGCAACAAAAGGGCTGTGTAGAATTTATGTAATCCACTTAAAACGACTAATATTTCGTTAGAGATCAGAGGCAGGGAATAAGAATATCACCTTCCTTTGACAGGTGTGCGCTCACTGCTTCAATGTTATAGGTAACAAGATCATTTCAAGGAGAATTTGAGCAATGCAAGCCGTGTGTTTGGTAATGGGCGCAGGCGCTGGTATCGGCGGCACCGTAGCTGGTCGTTTCGCCCAAGAGGGCTATCACGCAGTGTTATGCCGGCGAAGCGATGATGCGGGTCTTAAAAAACTGGTCAACAATATAGAAGCCGAGGGAGGATCGGCCTCCGGTTATCTGCTAAATGCAGTTGAACCCGACGTCATCGAGCAACGTATCGCGACTATCGAAGCCGATATTGGACCCATCGAAGTCGTAATATTTAATCTTGGTGCGCAGATAGGCAATCGATCCTTGACCGGTACGTCCTATAAAGCATTCGAACTGGGGTGGCGCATGGCTACATTCGCCCTATTCCGCACGGCCTCTGCTGTTTGCCCCGCCATGGAGGAGCGCGGAAAGGGCACCATATTAGTCACGTCTGCCACCGCGGCTGTTCGAGGCAATGCGGGCCAGCATTCCCATGCTGCTGCTATGGGGGGGCGACGCATGTTGTGTCAAAGCCTGAACGCAGAGTTAGCATCTAAGGGTATTCATGTGGCGCATATAATCGTCGATGGCGCAGTGGATGCGCCAGACACCCTGGGGAAAATGTTGGGTGAAGAGAAATTCCAACAACTGAGAGAGACAAAGGGCATGGAGCACGACGGCCTAATGCTCCCAGCCAAGATTGCCGACACTTATTTTCATATTGCACAGCAGCACCGCTCAGCCTGGACCCACGAACTAGATTTGAGGGCGTTTAGCGATCTGGCTTGGTGGAACCATCAGAATCTTTTTTGATTTGGACAGGGCGATTTGGTGGCTGATCAGGGGTGATTAGGCGTCTTTTGTATTCATTAATCAGCCATCAGCGCCGCCACATGAGGCTGGCCCCGCTCATGAAGGGTTGTGTAAGTCTCGGCGTCTATGTTGGCGCCGCAGATCAAAATGGCGGTGCGCTTCCCTTGTAACCGTTCCCGCAGTGGGCCTAGGGCTGCCGCCATGGTGGCCCCGGCAGCGGGTTCGACGGCTAATTTACCTTCTTCCTGCAAAACTACGAGGCCAGCCAGTATTTCGTCGTCGGTAATGGTCACCACGTCGTCCACGAATTGCCTAATTACGGATAGCCCAAAGGGCAAGGAAAATGGCGGACCCAGGCTATCTGCAATTGTATCAACCTTATCAAGGGTAACAGGTTTGCCCGCCGCCAGACTTTTCGAAACACTGTCCGCGCCCTCGGGTTCCACGCCATAAATCTTACAGTTGGGATTAACCAGCTTGATTCCTGCCGCCACACCGCTGATCAGGCCGCCGCCTCCGACCGAAACCACGGCGGCCTCCAGGTCTGGCAAGGCGTTGATTATCTCTAGACCTACACCGGCAGCGCCAAGGGTAGTGTAGAAGCCCTCGAAGGGATGGATGAAGGTACGTTCCTCGTCGCGAGATAGGCGCTCCGCCTCGCCTATGGCGGCGATGCCTCCCTCCTTCATGATGATTTCTGCGCCTTGCTCTTGGGCCATGGCAACACGAAACGGATTTGCCGTGGTCTGCATCACCACCTTGGCACTCATGCCCAATTGCCGTGCAGCCCAAGCGGCCGCTATGGCATGATTACCTGCGCTAGCAGCTGTAATTCCCTTGATGCGGTCTCTTTCGGGAATAGCATTCGCCACCGATAGTGCGCCACGAGCTTTAAAAGTACCGGTATGCTGGTAACATTCCAACTTCAAATAAACCTGATTGCTGGCCAGCCGTTTGGCCACGGCGGGTGACGCCAGCAAGGTCAGGGGCGTACGAATGATGGGTCCCGCTAATTCTCTATGCCTGGTGCGGACGGCATCCAGGCTCAAGTTCGCGGGATCAAAAACTTCAGACTTGATATTCATAATTTACTCCCAGGCTGCCTGTTTAGAGTACATTGCCGTTGCCAGCACCCTGGTTGCTTTAAAAGCAACTTCTTTGAAAATCGACGCATGGCAATTTGCCAATAGACCTAACGTACCTTGAAGACCAGTTTGCCTTTCAGATGCCGTCCTTCGCTGACTTGGTGTGCCGCAGCGGCTTCGGAAAGGGGGTATTCTTTAATGGGCGGTATCTTTATGACGCCTAGAGCAACTAGTTCCAGGATACGTTGCAAATGTGGCCGATCCCGGGTCACGTTCGGGCGGAGGGACTGCACGTCGTCACGTTGCGGTGTGGGTGCTGTGGCGCCGGAAGCAATAAATGCAGCGCGACCGCCAGGTCTGAGGACTTGAAAAGACATCATCGCGACGTTGTTCCCAACGGTATCGAGTACTGCATCACAGTTGGAGACCATTTCAGTGAAATCTTGTGTGTTGTAGTCAATAATTTCGTCGGCACCTAATTCACGGAGATAATCATGGTTGGGGGAACTGGCCGTGGTAATGACGCGTGCCCCCAGGTGCTTGGCCAATTGAATAGCAAATCCTGCGACGCCACCGGCTCCACCTTGAATAAAAATGGTCTCGCCTGGTTGCAGTCGCAAGGTATCTTCGAGGCTCACAGTCGCTGTTAGGCCCGTCAACGCTAGAGCTGAGGCCGCCATATGAGACAGGGTGTCCGGTTTGTGGGCTATGATAGATGCCTTGATAGAAATTTGTTCCGCATAGGCGCCTTCCTGACCCACGTCGCAGACGCCAAACACTGCATCTCCTACCGTAATATCTTTGACGCCTTCACCAACTGTGCGCACTACGCCAGAAAAATCCCTACCCAGAACGTA
>CAZDQC010000226.1:0-3413 GCA_964507245.1 uncultured Rhodospirillaceae bacterium | reverse complement strand
TTTAAAGTCCCACTTGAATGCCAACGGAGAAGGGTAATTTCGCTGTCGAAATTAACGAAGCTTCGTCGCTAGCCAGGAACAAAGCCGCATTAGTAATATCCTCTGGCTCGCCTAGACACTTGACCGGGATGTAGTGGTGGTGCGCTTCAATCTCTTTGGGGGTTATGCGCTTTACGGCCCGGGCTCGGATTAGGCTGAGCGCTACAGAATTCGCTGTCTCATGGCGCTCGAAATATTTCCCCATGACGGCAGTGACGCCAGTAACCAGCGTGATTTTGCCTGCCAAACTCATTGTATCCTCCCTAATCGAACTTAGTCTATCCAACTGCAGCGGGCGGTGGGAAGGGTGTTATTTCTGTGCTAATCCTTAGCCCGCGATAACCAAGCGAAAACAACGGTTCCGACGACACCACCGATAAGCTGTGCGGCAATAAAGGCCGGTGCATCCGCCGGCGCTATGCCCGAGAAGGTATCTGTCAAGGTTCGGGCGATGGTTACCGCCGGATTGGCGAACGAAGTTGAGGCAGTGAACCAATATCCGGCCGTTATAAACAGTCCCACCGCATAAGGCACCGCCTCCGGGCGGAAACGGAGGCAACCTAGTATCGTCGCCACCAGGCCAAAGGTGGCAACAAATTCCGCAAAATATTGGCCCAGCCCCGTACGGACATTTGTCGATATCATTAGGATCGGTTCAGCGAACATAATGTGTGCCGCCATGGTGCCGCAGATGGCAGCGGTGATTTGTGTTACCACATAGGCGAGGGCGGCACCCGGGGTGATCGTCCGCCGCAGCAAAAACGCCAGGGTGACTGCTGGGTTAAAATGGGCACCGGAAATAGAACCAAACACAAGGATCAGAACTACCAGAATTGCGCCTGTGGCAATGGTATTGCCCAACAGGGCGATGGCTGCATTGCCCCCAGCCAGGTTCTCTCCCATGATGCCTGAACCGACTACGGTAGCTAACAAGAACGCCGTACCAATAAACTCTGCAGCCAATCGGCGCGAAAATGCAAAAGTCATGTGACCGCTTCCATCGCTGTTTAGTCAAGCACGGTAACCTTGTGGCCCTCATCCTCTACTAGAAAGTGGCTGCCTGGATAACCGGCTTCCACCGGAATGCGCAAGGTGCGGCCTTTTGGATGCTTTTCTGGTTCGGGCTGAACTGTCACCACAACGGTTGCCCGGCTGGTTGTTAAGGCCTCATCGACGTTTTTGAATTGGGACAGTTTCAACAAATTCATGCGTGTAGGGAAAACCAGCGTTCGCTTTCCCGACGCCGCATCTGCGATGGCTGTCTCAGGACGCAGCCACTCCGAATCCGTTGTTTCTGAACCGTCGTGTAGTGCCATGTGGCCTACTGGTGCTTCGGCGATGAAGAATTGAGTGTCATAAACTTTGGGCACGACGCGCGGAGTGATCCAATGGGCATAGTTGACCATCTTGTCCAGGGCCAGGACAATACCTTCGTTGTGGCAAACATCGGCAATGGTGGTCGCACTTGCTGCCAGATCCGCCCGCCAACGAGCCTCGATACCCTCCAATTGCACTGCGTTGATCAATTCGCCGCCGTCTTTATTGCGGGCCAACAGTACCCCGCTTTCCTCGAAGGCCTCGCGTACCGCAGCGACGCGGTGCGAAAGTGCCATCTCGTCTAAATCCTCCCCTCCGCTGCAAAAAGGTCTGGCGTGGGCGTCCGAAGGATCCACCTTGCCGCCAGGAAATACCAAGGCGCCTGAAAAAGAGGCTATCTCATGATGACGGACGACCATGAAAACTTCCAAGCCAACTGCGCCATCTCGGATTAAAAGTACGGTTGAGGCCGAAATATCCGGTTTCGTTTCCTTACACACGTCTACTCTCATTATTTTACTTCAAATATTGCTTCGTGCCTTGTAACACAGAATTTCGGCTTGGGTGCTGGTAACAGCTTGGCGGTTGTGGCAATTTGCCTGCCAACCTAAAAGGGTGAGCATTATGAGCCTCGCGATTGATAACAATAACGAACTTCAACTGCCGGAATCCCTTGTACAGTACTTGACGGAATTGCTGGGTGATCGTTTCTCGACCGCGCAATCTGTTCGGGAACACCATGGCAAAGGCGAGGCTTACCATACCGCCGCAGTACCCGATGGCGTGGTTTACGCCAACAGCACTGAGGAAGTTGTTTCTATCGTCAAGGCCTGTGCCACGCACGGTACGCCGTTAATCCCTTATGGCACGGGGACAGCCCTTGAGGGGCAGACCCTGGCTGTACAAGGGGGAATTACCCTTGATCTCAGCAGCATGGATCGAGTGATCCGGGTTAGCCCAGAGGATATGGACTGTACGGTCCAGGCCGGAGTTACCCGCAATCAATTGAACGAATATCTCCGTGACACAGGCCTATTTTTTCCAGTGGATCCGGGCGCTGATGCCTCCCTGGGTGGCATGTCCGCAACACGAGCCAGTGGCACTACCACGGTGCGTTATGGCGCTATGCGCGAGAACGTCTTGGCCTTAACCGTAGTGCTGGCGGATGGTCGTATTATCCAAACCGCTCGGCGGGCGCGGAAATCGTCGGCCGGCTATGACTTAACCCGGCTGTTTGTTGGTTCGGAAGGCACCTTGGGCGTGATTACTGAGGTGACATTGCGCCTGTACGGCATACCAGAGGCGAGACGATCGGCTGTCTGTTCTTTCCCTGATTTGGAAGCGGCAGTGAATACGGTGATCACCATTGTGCAATGCGGCATCCCCATTGCTCGTTGTGAATTACTGGACATGATTGGCATGAAAATGATTTGCGATTATGGCAAGCTTGACGACTACACGATCGGCGATACTCTGTTCATGGAGTTCCATGGCAGTGAGACGGGGGTAGAGGAGCAGGCTGAAGCCGTGCAGGCTATCGCCGCTGAATTCGGTGCCGGGGATTTCAAATGGGCCGCCAAGCTAGAAGACCGTAACAAATTGTGGGAAGCACGTCATAACGCCCATTACGCCATTCTAGCCACTGCCCAACCCAATCAACACTCTATGGCAACCGACGTCTGCGTGCCGGTTTCGCGCCTCGCTGAGTGCATCCTAGCAACCAAGGAAGACATAGAACAAAGCGGCCTGATCTCGCCGTTTGTTGGTCATGCCGGCGACGGAAATTTCCATATGTCTATCATCGCGAACTATGATGACGAGGCCGAGAACAAGCTGGCCCACGACGTGCACGACCGCCTGGTGCACAGGGCCCTGGCCATGGAAGGCACTTGTACCGGCGAACACGGTGTTGGGTCGGGTAAAATTGATTATCTGGAAGATGAACTAGGCGGTGCCGTTGATGTGATGCGCGCCGTAAAGCAAGCCCTGGACCCTGACAACATCATGAACCCAGGCAAAATATTACGGCTTTAAGCTGACGTGGTTGCTTCCAACCA
>CAZDQC010000225.1:0-3425 GCA_964507245.1 uncultured Rhodospirillaceae bacterium | reverse complement strand
GACCGAGCCGCGAGACATAGCGGAGGTGGTGGCGACCCTACTCGCGCTATCCAACAAGGCGTCGATAGCAGAGCTTATAGTCAACTGTCGTAGCGATGTAATGATGTAATCACACCGCCGCATCAAAAGACAATCGCGATCGCAGGTGACAACCTAAAGGTTTAACGCTTAAGCGAGTTTCGCCAACAACTCCGCTGGAATATGTGGGAGGGGATCTGACTTCTGCCAGCAGGGTAACGCTTCAACCCGCCCAATCCATGCACGGATATTAGGGTAATCTTCAAGAGGCAATTTCTGCGCACCATGCAAATGCATAGGCGCCGCCACAGCGATATCCGCGATCGTTGCCTGTTCATCGCAAAGCCACTCGCCACCCTCTAGAGCAGCCTCAAGGATTGCAGCTTGCCCATGGAAGGTGGGCGCATGTGCAGCGAGCACGTCAGTATCCGGAGTATCATCAAGCATTGGTTTGACGACATTTTCCACCAAATAGACGTAGCAGCCGCCAAACCATTTACTGGATTCCCACAACAACCATCGTGTTATATCGCCGCGAATTTTTGGGTTATCTGGATAAGCATTCTTGTTGCCCATTTTCTCGCTTGCATAAACTAGAATTGCGTTCGATTCCCACAACACGAGTTCATCATCAACAAGTGCGGGCAACTCCGCATTGGGATTGATTTTTGTAAATGTCGGTTGCTTGTGATCGCCACCAAAATAATTAAGCTGTTCCGTTTCGTAACTGGCACCAATCATATCCAAGCCTGCGACGACTTTGCGGCAGTTCACTGTAATCGGGTCAATATATAATTTCATGACAATCCCTTGTTCATTGTTCAGTTCGGGTTCGGACCGGCCTAACTAAAACGGAATTCTAACAAAATAGAGCCCTGATTTTACCAATCAATTTCATTAGCAGGACCGAATTCGCCTTTCAATCTAATCAAATTAACCTGCCTAAAGACAATCCCATTTGTTGAAACGTTGGCCAAGTCATATTCAATCATACAAATTGATCAAGATTGTGCCAGCGCAACGAAGGCAGCGCAAGAAAGCCTATGTTATAGTCTTTTAAATTAACTGGCGTCAGTGAATGACAAATACCTAAAGTCATTTGTCTACTCCCAGGCAATCTAATCACCACCAATTGAAACGGAAACAAATCATAGTTCTGAAGCTATCCTCAGCATGTAGACGATTGAAAAAATCAAAGAACGTCGGGATTACCCAAGCCGATGAAAATATCCTTCTTCCTGAGTCGCTCCGACTATCCGGCTCGACGGAAAAGCATGGACCGAAATTTGCCCCAAAAGGTAAACCATGAAGGGGCCAGGAAAAGTCGCTGCAAAGGCTGGGTTATAGACGTCCAAACCGCCCGCATAAGCGCCGAAGGCAGGCAGGATCAGCCGTACACCATCTGAGACGAAACATCGCCGCGTCATTCGTCGGCCACGTGTTTTAATGCTGGCCTCTGGGTGGAGATGACCTGCAATTTCACCGGCCACCTGGCCCCTTGCAACATGACGCAGTTGTAGCGGCTCAAGGATTAATTCCCTAATACCCCGACCACCCAGATGTGCCGGCGGTAATGGGTCATGATTACCGCCAACCCACAGCCATTCTCGGCCGCTAGTCAAAGTCTGAATTGTGGTGGTGTCTGCGGAATTAAGACGTGCTTCGGCTTCAAAATCATGGAAACTATCCCCTAGGCAAGCCACAGTGGTAGGATCAAATTCTTCGATTACAGTAGTCAATCGCCGCAGGGTCGCTGCCGTGTCATAGGGCGGCAGAAAGTGGCCGGCCTTAGCCCACGATGAACCCTTTTCAAGATGCAGATCGGCTACCAATAAGAGAGACTGATCCGGCCAAAATACGGCGCCTGAATGGTGTGCCATCAATTTTGCACCGTTTACCAACATGGCTATTTTTGGACCAATCGGAAGAGAAGCGGCACGATTAAAATCTCCGCCATCAATTTAAGTTAGCTGTTGGAACGTGCAAGGCGGATGATGGCATCCAGCGTTCGGTGCACATCGTCATCCCTGGTTGCATGGGAGGAAAAACTAATTCGCATGGCGGCCCTACCATGCCACTCAGTGCCACCACACCAAGCCGTGCCGTCTTGGTGCAGAGCCGTGATGATCTGTCGGGTCCGGTTGGCATCACCAAAAGAGACCATGACCTGATTAAGATTTACTTCGTTAAGCACCTCGAAACCGGACTCGATCAGTCCCTCTGCCATCATGGTAGCATGTCGGCAACAAGTCTCGACTAATTCAGCTAGGCCGTCGCGCCCCAGACAAGCTAAGGCGGCCCAGATCTCAGCGGCCCGCAGGCGTCGACTACATTCAGGAGTGTAATCGTAAGGTTCACGAACATTGTCAGCAGGTAAATATGCAGCTTTAACGGACATGGCACTGCGCAATGTCGCAGCATCTCGTACTAAAGTGATCCCGCTATCGTAAGGCACATTCAACCACTTATGACCATCCACCGCCAAACTATCGGCCAATTCAAATCCCTCTGCTAGATAAGCCCGCGCCGGCGACGCCTTGGCCCAAATGCCGAAAGCGCCATCAACATGCACCCAAGCATCTTGAGCTCTTGCTAACGGAATAAGGGTTTTGGCAGGATCAAGTGCGCCAGAATTTACATTACCTGCCTGAAGACAAAGAATTGTGGGTCCTTGAATTTCCGGTAAAGCATCTGGTTTAATTGCACCCTGATCGTCAACGTCTAAAGCCTGAACTCGACCTTCGCCCAGACCCAACATTCGTACCGCCTTTAACAATGCAGCATGGCCTTCGCCACCGACAAGGATAGAAATGGGCGGGGCTCCAAACAGGCCATCCTGCTCTACATCCCAGCCACTTCGTTCCAATACCGCATTTCGAGCCGCCGCCAAGCCAGTGAAGTTTGCCATTGTGGCACCAGTTACTAAGGCACCGCCGGCGTCATCAGGTAATCCGAATATTTGTTGCAACCAGTCCAAACATACAACCTCCAATTCAGCCCCCAAGGGCGAAGATTGGGAAGAAAAGGCATTTTGATCCCAGGCACCAGCTAGCCAATTGGCCGCCAAAGCCACAGGAAGGCTGCCTCCTGTTACAAATCCAAAATAACGGGGGCCCGCGCTAGCGATGGTTGCCGGGCTACCAAGTTGGTCAAGTGTCGCCAACACTTCGGTTGCTTCAAGACCCTCTTTAGGCCAAACACTTGAAAATCCAGACATGGCTAATAAAGCCTCATCAGTCGGAGCCACACTACGTTCGTCCAACCCGTTTAGATATGCAAACGCCCTGCTGGCTGCATCCTGCAATAAATCATTCATTCACGTCATCCAGCTCTTTCTGAAAACCGCCAATACAAGAAGCTCCGAATGCATGTAATTCATGCTACTCGAATTAAAACCAAATGATTGC
>CAZDQC010000224.1:0-3468 GCA_964507245.1 uncultured Rhodospirillaceae bacterium | reverse complement strand
GCCATGATTTTGTCACATTTGCTTCCGAAATCACTGCTCAGGAACAAATGGGGTGGCTCACTTCAAAGCCATCCTGTTGGGACTCACACCAATAGCCAACAACATAGGCGCAGCGGCCGTTGCGCCGACCGGCACCGCCTGCAAGGGGGAATATTAGTGATCGACGCAATGACAAACCAACGCTGGACCCCGCCGTTGAGCAGGCCCATTGTGGCGGCTGCTACGACCGCGGTCACAATGGGTCTACTATTGCTGCCCGCCTCTAGCCTCGCTCGCGGCGCGCCGGACAGTTTCGCAAATCTCGCTGACAAATTATCCCCGGCTGTCGTTAATATTTCGACGACACAAGTTCTTAAGGGGGACAAAAAGGGTCAACCCGAATTCATGGTGCCTCGGGGTTCGCCATTCGAGGAGTTTTTCAAGGAATACCTTGAACGCAATCGACCCAAGAATAGAGGCCGCCGACGGGCTACGTCTCTGGGTTCCGGTTTTATAATTGACAAGTCGGGCTTGGTTGTTACCAACAACCATGTCATTGCCGAGGCGGATGAAATTTCGGTGCGCCTATCGGATGGAACGCGTCTGAAGGCTAAGCTGGTGGGCAAAGACGCTAAAACCGATTTGGCTCTTTTAAAGGTAGTACCCGAAAAGGAACTGCCGTCCTTGAATTGGGGTAATTCCGAGAATTCTCGTGTCGGTGACTGGGTCCTAGCCATCGGTAATCCGTTCGGCCTGGGCGGGTCCGTTACCGCCGGGATTATTTCGGCTCGTGGTCGGGACATAAATTCTGGCCCTTATGATGATTTTTTTCAGACGGATGCGGCCATCAACCGGGGTAATTCCGGCGGACCCTTGTTCAATATGAAGGGCAAAGTGATAGGTATCAACACGGCCATCTATTCGCCCACCGGTGGCAGCGTCGGCATCGGTTTTGCTATCCCTGCTGCACTGGCTAAACGCGTGATCAGTCAGTTGGCTGAATTCGGCCGCACACGGCGCGGTTGGCTAGGTGTGCGCATTCAAACTGTGACGGATGAGATTGCGGACAGCCTGGACATGGAAAAGGCGCAAGGTGCTTTAGTCGCTGGCGTGGGCGATGATGGACCCGCGCGCAAAGCTGGCATACGGCAAGGTGACGTAATTCTGACTTTCGATGGTCATGAAGTTGAGGAAATGCGGGCCCTACCACGTATCGTAGCCAACACCAGTATCGGCAAGACGGTGAAGGTGGAGGTCTGGCGCAAGGGCAAAATTAAGACCTTAGAAGTTGCCATCGCTGAGATGGAGGAAAGTAGCGACAAGGTCGCCAGCCTCAGCGGTGAGAATAGGCCTAAACCGGCAGAAGATGTGGAACTTCTGGGTATGCGTCTTTCTTCCTTGACGGAAAAAGCTCGGGAATCCTTCAAGGTAAGTGAAGAAGCCCAGGGCGTCTTGGTTCTTGAAGTTGCTGCTGACAGTTCGGCAGCAGAAAAGGGATTGCGGCCTGGCGATCTGATTGTCGAAGTTCAGCAGACTGCCGTTAAGACACCCGGCGAAGTAGCCAAGCAGATTGAAACAATCCGCAAGCGGAATGAATCTAGGACTGCCAAGAAGGCGAAGACGGTATTGTTGTTGGTCGAACGGGCACGCAATAAACGCTTCGTCGCCGTACAATTGGATGGGAAGCCTCGAGAAACAAAGGATAAGGCGAAAAACAGTCTGTCCACGAAGAAGAAATAGCTTTCATTATTCCCTGATCTGGCTGTCCCGGTAGCCTTGCAAATACAGCAATGCAATAAGGTCGTTATGATCAATACGGGCCGGGGCGGCTTGCGCGACAATGGGTTGGGCGTGGAAAGCAACACCTAAGCCCGCCGCACCGATCATATTGAGGTCATTGGCGCCGTCGCCGACGGCTAGAATATTCTCATTCTCTAAATTACGCTGTGCCGATAACGCTTGCAGGGCGGCTAGTTTCTCCGACGATCCCAAGATCGGTTCAGCGATCTCTCCCGTCAGTTGGCAGTCCGAGAATTGCAATTTGTTGGCTTGATGATGATCAAAGCCGGCGGCCGCTGCCACACGCTGAGTGAAAAATGTAAATCCTCCCGAAACCAGCGCCGTGTAGGCGCCGTTGGCCGTCATGGTGGCGACTAGTTGCCGGGCCCCGGGAGTGAGGTGAATTCGCTGATCGTATACGTATTGGAGGTCGTTTTTGCTTAGGCCCTTCAACATGGAGGCCCGTTCCCGTAAGGCGGCGGGAAAATCCAACTCACCCGCCATGGCGCGCTCTGTTATTATTGCGACCCTGTCTTTCAGACCCAACAAATCGGCCATTTCGTCAATGCATTCAGCGGTGATGATAGTGCTGTCCATGTCCGCCACTAATAATTTCTTGCGTCGTGTTCCGCCATTTGGCTGACAGAACATATCCACTGGCATATTGCCGAGTACGCCACGCACCTGATCCTCGATACCGCGACGGGGGGCGTCGAAAAATAAATCACAAGCCGTATCTTCCGCCAGCCAATCTATATGACTATTTTCAGGCAGTAGGGATTTTGCTAGATGGACGTGGTCGTTGGTCAACGGCTTCGCTATAAGTGTCAAAACATGTGACATGGGGGACCGGTCCGTTCGTGGAAAACACTATCCTGATAGCCGGCCCGACGGCCAGCGGCAAGTCTCGTCTGGCATTGGAACTGGCACGTAGCATAAATGGCGTCATAATCAATGCCGACAGCATGCAGGTTTATCGGGAATTGAGGGTGCTGACGGCTCGACCCAGTGGGCGGGAAGAAGCCATGGCACCCCATCGCCTGTATGGAATCATTGCTGCCGGCGAGCCGTTCTCGGTGGGTCGGTGGCTGGATATGGTTGTTGCGGAAATCTCTGCAGCCCGTGGCGCTGGCCAAGTACCCATTATAGTTGGTGGCACGGGATTGTATTTCCAAGCCCTCACCGAGGGTATTGCCGAAATCCCCGATATACCCAACAATGTTCGTAGGCGTGCCCGCAACTTGTTGGACAAAGTAGGCGCAGCGGGTGTGCACGCTGCGCTCAAGGTTAGGGACCCAAGAATGGCGGAAAGACTAAAGCCCATGGATTCCCGACGTCTGGTCCGTGCCCTTGAAGTTATCGAAGGGACTGGTGTCTCACTGGCGGAATGGCAGGACCGTCCAGCCACTACTCCCATCTTGCCAGAGCCCCGGTTCGGTTTTGTTCTAAATTGGCCGCGCTCTGAATTATATAGTCGCTGCGACCGGCGTCTTGAACACATGCTAGATCATGGTGCCTTGGACGAAGTCAGGGCCCTAGCGGAGCTAGACTTAGACCCGGCTCTTCCAGCCATGAAAGCCCTGGGCGTCCAGGGACTGATAAAACTGATACGAGGCGGAATGGATAGGGCCTCGGCCTTGGCGACGGCGCAACGGGACACCCGGCGTTATGCCAAACGGCAGATGACCTGGTTCCGGAACAAGATGTGTT
>CAZDQC010000223.1:0-3516 GCA_964507245.1 uncultured Rhodospirillaceae bacterium | reverse complement strand
TAATTTCGCCGTTTAGGCCTTCGAGCTCTAATTGTTCCAGTCGGCGTAGTTCGTCCCGCAGGCGGGCAGCTTCTTCAAACTCGAGGTCGGCGGCAGCAGCACGCATACGTTTTTCCAGATCTTCCATATAATTTTTGAGGTTATGACCGACCAGGTTATTATGCTCATCATCGCCTGTATCGACGGTGACGTGGTCGCCTTCGTAAATTGATTCTAGAATATCAGCGATGTTTTTCTTCACCGATTCTGGGGTAATGCCGTGCTTGGTGTTATAGGCTATCTGCTTCTGACGTCTGCGTTCGGTTTCTTCCAGAGCTTGGTTCAAGCTGTTAGTCATATTATCCGCATACAGGATCACTCGACCGTCCACGTTACGTGCTGCTCGGCCAATGGTCTGCACCAACGAGGTGGTTGAGCGCAGGAACCCTTCCTTGTCTGCATCCAATATGGCAACCAAAGAGCATTCGGGGATATCCAGCCCCTCGCGAAGGAGATTTATGCCTATGAGAATATCGAACACACCTAGGCGCAGATCGCGGATGATCTCTATCCGCTCCAGGGTATCAATATCGGAGTGCATATAGCGGACCTTCAAACCCGCCTCATGTAAATACTCAGTTAGGTCCTCGGCCATACGCTTGGTCAGAGTGGTGACGAGCACCCGGCCATTGGCGGCGGTTACATCCCGGCATTCGGCGATCAAATCGTCCACCTGAAGTTCCACGGGACGGATTATACAGGTTGGATCGATCAACCCCGTGGGGCGGATTACTTGTTCGGTGAAGACGCCGTCGGTGCGTTCTAACTCCCACTTGCCTGGGGTGGCGGAGACAAAGACGCTTTGCGGCCGCATGACTTCCCATTCTGCGAACTTCAGCGGGCGGTTATCGACGCAGGACGGTAGCCGAAATCCAAATTCTGAAAGGGTCCACTTGCGCCTAAAATCGCCTCGGAACATCCCCCCAAGTTGCGGTACAGTGACATGGCTTTCATCCAGGATAACCAAAGCATTCTCAGGTATATATTCGAACAAGGTAGGGGGCGGCTCACCTGGATTACGGCCCGTGAGGTAACGGGAATAGTTCTCGATGCCGGGACAGAAGCCGGCCGCGTCCATCATCTCTAAATCTAGGCTGATGCGCTGTTCCAAGCGCTCCGCTTCCAGCAGCATTCCATTCTGCCGTAGAAAATCCAAACGTTCCGCCAGTTCCACCTTAATACCCTTCATGGCCTGTTGCAGGGTTGGCCTGGGCGTAACGTAGTGGCTATTTGCATAGACGCGGGTTTTCTTCAGAGCATACGTGCGCTGACCGGTCAGGGGATCGAACTCTATAATCTCTTCTAACTCGTCTCCGAATAGACTAAAACGCCAGGCGCGATCCTCCAAATGCGCCGGCCAAAGTTCTACAGAATCACCCCGCACCCGGAACGTCCCTCGGCCGAAGAAATTGTCGTTGCGGCGATATTGTAATTCGACAAATCGCTTCAAAAGGGCATTGCGATCCACGGCCGAACCCACCTTAAGGTCCAAGGTCATCTTGGAATAGGTCTCTACCGAGCCGATACCATAGATGCAGGAGACCGACGCAACGATGATTACATCATCTCGTTCTAGTAGGGCGCGGGTGGCAGCATGACGCATGCGGTCAATTTGCTGGTTTATATGCGCCTCTTTTTCGATATATGTATCGGTACGAGGCACATAGGCTTCGGGTTGGTAGTAGTCGTAGTAAGAAACAAAATATTCCACGGCGTTATTGGGGAAAAATCCCTTCATCTCGCCATAGAGCTGAGCAGCTAGTGTCTTGTTATGGGCCAATACGAGGGCCGGCTTTTGTGTCCGATGAATGACCTGAGCCATGGTGTAGGTCTTGCCTGAACCCGTGACACCCAAAAGTACTTGATCCCTTTCGCCCCCTTCTACACCCGCTACTAATTCGGCAATCGCTTCCGGCTGGTCGCCGGCAGGTTGATAATCCGATACCAATTCAAAGGCTTTGCCTCCCTCACCTTTTTCCGGACGCGCAATGGGGACTGGGACCCAGCTAGCCTGTTCAGCGGCTGCTAAGGATTGCTCGAATTTGCTTCGAACCTTTTTCATTGATGTATGCGCCATAGCGTCAGTATAGCTCATTGCGTATATGGTCTATCGGATTTATAGCAAAAGGACTAAATTGCGTTCATTATGCTGACAATTTTGGACCACGAGATCTCTTTGCCACAGGCCTGGACGGTGACCGATTTGCCGGACGGCGCCGGTTTGGTAACGCTCGACGAAAATTGCCGTGGGGAATTGCTTGAATTGGCAGATGTGCTGACATCAAACCCTCTGCCTATCCTGTCCCTCCGTCCCGATGATTTTGATCTAACATGTTGCAAGTCCTTGATGGCGTCCGTAGAGGAACAACTGGATCACGGACCCGGGTTCGCCATAATTGACCGATTGCCCCTGGAGCTCTTGGAAACGCATACGGCAACTGCGCTGTACTGGTTACTTGCATCTATGATCGATAGGCCGGTGGCGCAGAGCTGGGATGGCAAGATGCTGTACGACGTACGTGACACCGGAAAACAGCCCGGTAACGGGGTTCGCCCGGATATCACAAGAGCTAGCCAAAACCTGCATACAGACAACAGCTATAATCTCTGCCCACCGGACTATGTAGCTCTGTTATGTATAAACACGGCCATGAAAGGTGGTGTTAGCCAACTAGTTAGTTTTCATGCAGTTCACAACTATATGCGCGCAAATTACCCCGAGCTGTTGGCGCGCCTTTATCAAGACTACATCTTTGACCGGCAACGTGAACATGACCCTGGCGACGAGAAGGTGATCCACCACCCACTATTCGCCTGGGACGGAACACAACTATTGGGACGCTTATCAAAACGCATGGTAATACAAGGTTATAAACTTGCGGGCCAAAATATTGATGACGAGTCCTCTGCAGCACTCTCCGCCCTGGAAGCCGTAATGACCCAGCCAGAGATGATGAAGGAATTCAATTTTGAACCTGGACAGATACAGATTATCAATAACAAGACAATTGGTCACGCCCGCACGGCCTTCTCAGATTGGCCCGAGCCGGAGCGCAAACGCCACTTAATCCGCCTGTGGCTGCGCCACAAGGGCCGGGCATTCTATAATGGATAAGCCTTAATTAAGGCGCTTCGCGAAATTCCAGACCCATATCAGCGGAAATTGAAACCTTCGACAATTCGAATTTATCAGAGTTGCCCATCTCATTATCAAGCGTAATATCTGGGATGAATGAAGAGCCTCCATCACTCATCAGGCCCACGCGAAAACCCAAGTTTACCCGGACCAGCAAGACAAAAATAAGCCGACCTTCACACAGATGCACATGCGAGCCGGTAAATTTCTAATCCCAACGACATACTGATATTAGGTGTAGATTTAGAGTTGTTAAAATCTATTTTGGTAACTGAGTGTGGCGGTGGGGGTGGGATTCGAACCCACGAGACACTTTCACGCCTGCCGGTTTTCAAGACCTG
>CAZDQC010000222.1:0-3522 GCA_964507245.1 uncultured Rhodospirillaceae bacterium | reverse complement strand
GCGGCGTTTACGCTGGATCCGTAATGATCCTATGCCCAAATTTACTATCCTGCCCCATGATCTAGGGTTTGTTGTGGGAGGCGTACGGGCAGGTGACGAAGGCCAAAATTACTGGCGCATTACACAATACACCTTGCCGGCCCATGGCACAGGACCATCGACCTTTCCAGGTGAAACTTATTTTGGCTTCACACTGGTGCCGATCACGGATGAAAGTTGTTGGATGTATTGTTACGGATGGAACCCAGACCGTCTCATCGATGATGAAGAGAGGGCTAGGTTGGAACAAGGCCACGGCATCATCGCCAATACTGGCATCGACTATGTGCCCGTCCGCAACCGAGCGAACGACTATATGATCGACCGCGAGAATCAACGCAATGGAACGTACACCGGGATCAAGGGGTTGGCGGAGCAGGACTTAATGATTCAGGAAAGTCAAGGTGTCGTAGCCGACCGCACTCGAGAGGAGCTGACCGCGACGGATGCCGCCGTGGTGCGATTTCGCCGCACGGTCATGGCGGCCGCCGAGGCCCTTGCAAGCGACGGTACGGAACCTACGGCTCCTTGGCAGCACGAATATTACCGTGTCCGGCCCGGTAGTTGGATAGCCTCCAACAATTTAGACTTTGACGGGGTCATGTTGGAGCGCTTCGATGATCCGCTTGGCCGGGTCAATTCGGCGGGGTAGCTGGCGGGGGAGTGATGCTTGAGAATTATTTTAAGACAAAGCCGACCCTGACTGATCATGTGACGGGAAAACCGCTTTCGGGCGCGTATCCGCCGGAGTTGTTGGAGATATTTTCGGACGAATTGTTTGACGCCGCCTCAACGGAGATACCGAACTGGCCCGGGTATGGGCTGACTCCCCTACGCTCCCTGGACGGCTTGGCGAGTGTACTTGACTTCAATGCGGTACATTATAAGGACGAGAGCGGTCGGTTCGGCCTGGGCAGTTTCAAGGCATTGGGCGGCGCTTATGCCGTGATGCGGGTTCTTTCTGCCCAAACGGGTCTGGCGCCAAGTGATATCCGAGCCGGTGCTGCAAAAGAGGCTGTCGGAGGGGTAACTGTGGCGGCAGCGACGGACGGAAACCATGGTCGCTCCGTAGCTTGGGGTGCCGGAAAGGCTGGCTGCCAGTGCCATATATATATTCACCGCGGTGTCAGTGACGGCCGACGTCGGGCTGTGGAAGAGCTGGGCGCGACCGTGACCCGGACCGCGGGCGACTATGACGATTCTGTCCGTGTCTGTGCCCGGGATGCCGCGGCGCACGCTTGGCAGGTTGTTTCCGACACCTCTTATCCCGGTTATGATCAAATCCCGCGCGATGTCATGGCCGGCTATGGGGTCATGGGGACGGAAATCCTATCGCAATTATCCCAACCGCCGAGCCATATGATTTTGCAGGCAGGTGTCGGTGGCTTGGCCGCGGCCCTAGCGGCACGATTTTGGCTAGAATGCGGCGAGCAGAGGCCTCGGTTAATTGTTGTCGAAGCCGACCGAGCACCAAGCCTATTAACAAGTGCCCAAGTAGGTAAACTACATGCAATCTCAATCTCAGAAGAAACGATCATGGCTGGTCTGTCTTGCGGCGAGGTATCGCCTCTAGCGTGGGAGGTTCTGTGGCGTTGCGCCGATCATTTCGTTACTGTGGCTGATGAATTTGTGGCGCCGGCAATGCGCTGTCTAGCGTCAGGCGAACTAGGTGGCGGAAACATTGAAGGGGGCGAGTGCTCTACAGCAGGCTTGATTGCGCTGATTGCCATCGCTACCGACCAGAAATTGCGCGGCGAATATTCTCTAGACGAGGATAGCCGGGTATTGTTAATCGGGAGTGAAGGTGCGACGGACCCCGAATTTTACCATGGTATTGTGGTAACGGAATGACTTCCGCTCGTAAAAAGCTGTCGCGCGGATTTCCCGAGGCGGAATATAACCATCGCTTAGAGCGCGCCCAAGATTATTTGAATAGCCAATCTCTGGACGCTCTGTTGCTGACCACCGAAGTGGACATCCGCTATTTTACTGGCTTTCTGACTCAGTTTTTTCAGAGCCCAACCCGCCCCTGGTTCCTCGTTGTGCCTAAGACCGGCAAGCCGGTAGCGGTAATTCCGGCTATTGGCGCCACGGCCATGTCGCGAACGTGGATAGAAGACATCCGTACCTGGTCTTCACCACATCCCGACGACGATGGCGTTTCTTTGCTTGCACAAACCTTGACGGAGGTTGGTCTCCGCATAGCCCTACCCATGGGACGTGAGTCATCATTGCGCATGCCATTGACCGATTTTGCCTGCTTGCGGCAACTGCTCAATGGCGCTGAATTTGTCGATGCATCGCCCATAATTCAGGGTATTCGCCTCATCAAATCCGAACTGGAGATTGAAAAAATTGCCAACGCCTGTGTCTGCGTCGGCGATGCTTTTGATGCGGCACCGAACCTATTTTCAGTGGGCCAGAGCGACATTGAGGCATTCCGTAAATTCAAAATTGAATGCCTGCAACAGGGCGTTGATGATGTGTCCTATCTGGTGGGTGGAGCCGGGTCGGGTGGCTACGAGGATATTATCTCGCCACCGTCGGGCAGGCCCATTGAAACTGGCGATGTATTAATACTGGATACAGGCTGCACGTATGATGGTTACTTCTGCGACTTCGATCGCAACTTTGCCTTTGGGACGGTAGATGATGAAGTCCGCCAGGCCTACGGAACGGTTTATAGGGCCACGGAGGCCGGCTTAGCCGCTGCCAGGCCTGGCGCCACCTGTGCCGATCTGTTCTATGCCATGCATGGTGTGATGGAGGGGGAAGGCGAAGTCGGCCGATTGGGTCATGGCTTGGGTATGCAACTGACCGAGGGGCCGTCGAACACGCCCTGGGATAAAACTAAATTGCAACCCGGTATGGTGATGACGCTGGAGCCAGGTATGGGTTTTGGTGAAGGTAAGGTCATGGTGCATGAAGAGAACATTGTCATCCGTGATGGCGAGCCGGAACTGTTGACCCGCCGGGCCGCGCCGGAACTTCTAATTATAGGATAGTCGTGGCGATGAATTTCAAATTAGGGGAAGGGTGGGGGGACCGGATTTCTCTAGGCTTGGTCATTCTACAGGCGGATGAGACGCTGGAGCAGGAGTTCCGTCTCTTGATGTCGTCGGACGTGTTCAGTCTCTACCACAGTCGTGTTCCTAGCAGCCTTGAAGTGACAGAAGAGACCCTGGCCCGTATGGCTGATGCGATACCGGCAGCCGTGTCCTTGCTTCCTACCAAGGCTAAGCTAAATGTCATTGGCTATGCCTGTACCTCTGGAACAACCGTGATCGGCGAGGACAGGGTACGTGAATTGGTCCGATCAGTCCGCCCCGGTGTGGCCGTGACAAATCCCCTAACCGCGGCCAAAGCGGCTATTCGAGCGCTCCAAATAAGGCGCCTCGGCTTTCTAACACCCTATGTGGCGGAGGTGTCCAAGGCCATGCGGCAACGTTTGGAAGACGATGGCGTCGAGATTACCTCGTTCGG
>CAZDQC010000221.1:0-3526 GCA_964507245.1 uncultured Rhodospirillaceae bacterium | reverse complement strand
ACCTGCTGCGCCCAGATTTAGACGCCAGCCAACAGTACTATCACCGATAGTTCCGTCATCTGCTTTGGTATCTCACTGACGGCCTGGAATATAGCCGCAGCATTAGCCAAGCGGCGCAAGTAATCGTGGAAGATTTCGTGCCTTTTCCCATATAGGCCGAACAGTTTGATCTGACGAATATTGTGCAGCGATTCAGTTGCGATAACACTGATCTTCTGTTCTAGGCGGATTCGTATTTTGCCAAAGCGCAAGGAATATCCGGCCAGACCCTTGCGAATCAGGGCCAGGACAATTCCGGTCACGGCACCGATAATTAATGTGACCTGCCAGTTGACTGTGAAAAGGATACCCAACAGCAGAACTGACAAAATCAGTTTGTTTACGAATTCCACGATGTGGGTCATTGCCTTGGCACCGATCCGGGTTTCGTGCACCACATTCTGGATCAACGCCCCTTGGGGCCGATCATCCAGATAAGCCTGATCAGCATGCAAATAGTGACGTAGCAATTGGCCGGCCCAATCCTGTCGCAGACGATAGACGAACAAAGTACTCAATGCCCGATTCAATACCACTAGCGCCCCCTTGAAGGTGAAGGCAACGGCGAATAGCATCAACAGCCCTTCAATCCGTGCACCTTCTGGCAATAAATTCAACAGGCCGGCGAGCATCCCTACGAATTGACCCTGATTCGCCTGTTCCAGACCCATGAGGCTGTTCAAAAGGGGCAGAACTAGTGATAGTCCAAAGCTCTCTGCCAGAGCGCCGGCGAAAAGGGCCAGTAACAGGACCCCTGCAAACCGTTCCTGCCCAGCGATCAAGCGGAACAGTTTGGAAAATTTGGTGGTAGTTGGTTGGGTCTTAGTTTTCATGTGGTTAACGTCGGGTTGTTTCGCCAGCGGCATCGTGAGCAGTGGCCAATTCAGCGGCACGCCGCTTAACGGCATCACTGGGGGCGTACAAGAGCCCCGTCAATATGCGGTCAACATATTTTAATGGCGTGCCCTTGATGGTTTTCCGCCAACTGTGACCCAGACGCCTATCTCCCCCCTTGTTGGTCTCGGTTTTGGGCGCGGCGGTCCCCGCTTTTCGCCGAGCGACCAAAGTCAGGTACCGGGGAATCATCGCCGAACTAGGTCGGCCCGAGGCACGCAAATAAAGGATTTCATAGCCGTGACCGCCATACAGTTGCTGTAATGAGGTGCGCGAGAAGCAATATGGGTGATAGATGTGGGTAGAATTCCAAACCGTAGAATTTGGCGTCTCCATCAACACCACGCCGTTTGGTGCTAACCATCGGTCGATCGCCGCAAAGACAATACCTAGATCAACAACGTTTTCCATAACGTGAGAAAACAGCATCAGGTCAATCTGGTCTCCTGGTCCGGGAGCTGTTTCTTTCAACTGTTCAACGGTCGATGCAATAACCTGAACGCCGCGCAGGGTATTGGCGAATCGCGCCGCTAACTCAGAGGGCTCCACACCAAACGCGTGGGCCTTATAATGTTCCGCGATGCTGGAAATGATCAAGCCAAAGGCACAGCCAATTTCAAGGATACGGCCGCCGGGAGGCGGAGCGCAACCTACAGCGTCCAAAGTCCCGCATAGCTTGTCCGAGCGCTGCAACTCCTTGATCAGCTGATTTTGTCGTGCCTGGTGTTCACCATCCACCCCTTCGGTTGATTTGGTCTCCCAGAATACCCGACCGTACAAACGGTCGTACCAAGCCTGGTTCGGCACCGGGTTCATGAACACGAGATCGCAAGACCGGCATCGGTGATAGGGAATGTTTATTCCGCTGAAGACCAGTTCTTCGTAGGGCCAAAGATCACTGCCACCGCACACGGGGCAATGATCGTGGGGGATCACATCATCTGCTGTAAGCGCAATAGAGGGCGCCTTCTTAGCAACGTCCAACGGTTCGTCCTGTCTGAACATTTAGGCCCATTTAGGCCAGCCAATACCTAGATGCAAGCAGAGTCTTGTTTGTGTCGAATCAACTAAAAACCATATTCCTTTCCACACTTCGTGGACAGTACGGGAAACAGTTTATTAGTGTCCCCGACACCCCTAATACGAATCTGCCGTTGCCGTATAATAAATCTCGAACGAACACCAATCCTTGCGACGGAGCTGGACACAAAGGGATTGCATCTGCCGTAACTAATGCGGTTGATCGAAAACCTGTAACCCCAATCAGTGTTGGAGGTAGGATGCAAACTCGGGATCAAAAAAATTATTCTAGGCACCCAATTTCTGCTGAACCATTGGGACGCGAAAGAGGTGGTATAACTGTTTGCCTCCTTAGTGATTATTTGTTAGGAGAAAACATGGGTTTTAGGATATTGCCTAAATTACAGCGGGTTGACCTGAAATTGAGTGCAGGTGGCTTTAGGGATAGGTCATGACGACAACTAATGACGTGGCGCGGCGGGTCTTGCGCAAAGCCGTGAAACCGCTATCTGTGCTCTCCATATCCGACCCAACCGCATTACGCCATTGGATCGATTACAAATATCCACCCTCGTACATATTTCAAATCACTTTTAGAGCTGCGGACGGATGCAATCTTCGCTGCAAAACGTGCCATTTCTCTCTGGATTACCGCAAGGGCCAGAAAACCATCCTTATGGATCCGCAGTTAGTCAAGGGTGTGGTAGACAAGGCCAAGGGTTTTGTGAAATTGTGCGGCTTTTCAGGCTCCGGTGAACCCCTGATCAATCCACGAATTCATGAAATGGTTCGGTATTGTACCGACGCGGGCATTCGAACCAAAATCGGTACCAACGTGATGCTCTTGACCGAAGATATGTCGGAACGTCTGTTGAAGGCTGGTTTGTCAATTTTAAAGGTCTCCATTGACGGTGCCACCGCCAAGACTTATGAAACTGTCCGCATAGGAGGCAGTTTCGAAAAATTAAAACGGAATCTTGAATATTTTCATAAATTGAGGGACGAGATGGGTGCTAAGACCCGCATCCATGTCAATACGGTGATCACAAACGACAATCAACACGAGATCGAAGACGTAAAGAAGGTTTTCGGGCATGTTGCCGACAAATTCGCGGCGAAATTTCCCTCCACTTTCGGGATAATGGGTAATCTTTGTGAATATTCGCCGGGTGAAATGACTGCCAAAAGGTGCAACCAGCTTGTTAAGCGGATGACGATTGTGCCAGACGGCGGGGTGAGCATTTGTTGCGGGGATAATCAGAATAACGGGATTATTGGTAACGTGCATGAAAACACGGTACTTGAAATCTGGAATTCGCCGCTTTACGAGGAGTGGCGCGGTTATCACCGCACGGGTCGGACGGACCAAATTCCGCTTTGTAACGGTTGCCTTGCAGGCTAACCGATCATTTCCTTAGTTCTGGACAGGGCACTGGCACGTCTATGCCACTTACGACTCAATTCGTAGTTTGAGTCGACACCCCATCCGTTGTGATAAAATGTAGCTACTCTGGAAGTGGCATCTAAATAATCTTGTTCGGCGGCAGGTTTGTGCCATTTCAAGGCAGTGCTG
>CAZDQC010000220.1:0-3556 GCA_964507245.1 uncultured Rhodospirillaceae bacterium | reverse complement strand
TGCTCCCCATGTATTAATCGTTGAGGCCCGATTTTACGAGGACATCGCAGATGAATTGGCTAGGGGAGCTATCGCTGCACTGGCGGCGGTTGGCGCCACCTATGACCGGCTGGAGGTGCCCGGCGCCTTTGAATTGCCGGCTGCAATCCGGATGAATATCAAGGCTATGGAATCGGGTAGTGGATACCGTTTTTACGACGGCTATATAGCGCTCGGCTGTGTTATCCGAGGCGAAACCTCGCACTATGACTACGTATGCGGTGAATGCGCGCGCGGTTTGATGGATCTGTCGTTGGGGTTTTCTCTCGCCATTGGATTTGGCGTTCTGACGGTAGAAAATCAGGAACAGGCCTGGGCGCGCGCCTCGGTTGACCAACTGGACAAGGGGAGAGCGGTTGCCAATGCGGCCCTACGCATGATCGAGGTTAAGCGGGAATTTGGATGTATCCCCTGATGAACCCAAATAGTGGCAGCACAATATCTACAGTCGGGTCAAGGCGGCGAGCATCCCGGTTGGCGGCTGTGCAAGCTCTTTACCAATTAGCTCTTTGTGGTGAAGAGCCGAATGACGCGATGGTCGAGGATACCATCATAGAATTTCTTACCTATCGCCTCGGTGCTGAACTACCGGAAGATACCTACGCCGAGGTGGACAACGAAATGTTTTCGGACCTGGTGCGTGGCACATTTCGTCAAAACGTGCACCTGATCAAAATTCTCGACAAAGTGTTACCGAATCGCTGGAAATTTGCGAAGTTGGATCAAATCTTGGCCAAGATCCTCGGATGCGCAGCCTATGAGATGCGATTCCGAATTGACGTGCCCGTGGCGGTGATCATCAATGAATATGTAGAGATCACAAAGGCCTTCTACGAAGGTGACGAAGGTGGCTTTATTAATGGCGTACTGCAGGAAGTTGCAGAAAACCTCCGCGGCGATGAGGTCCTGGAACACAGAAATGAGCGGGCTAAATCCAAATAAATCGGCTGGTCCGAATAACAATTCCGGGCAGCGGTCCAGTGAATTTGATTTAATTTCACGATACTTCGCACCACTTGCTGGTCCTGGGGGACTGGGCCTGACCGATGATGCTGCATTGTTGACGCCTCGGGATGGTTGCCAAATGGTATTGACCGCCGATGCCATTGTATCAGGTGTTCATTTTCTGCCTGACGACCCAGGTGAAGGTTTGGCTTGGAAGCTTCTTGGGGTAAATCTTTCAGATCTGGCGGCAATGGGGGCAGAGCCAGTAGGATACTTGATCACCACTGCCTGGCCCCGGGATCTAGCCGAAAGTTGGATCGCGTCATTTGCTAAGGGCTTGGGCATGGCGCAGGAAAGTTTGGGTGTTAGCCTTTTGGGTGGCGATACGGTGGTGACGGATGGACCACTTACACTTTCTCTGACTGCCGTGGGCGAAGTGCCGCTGAATAGCGCCTTGCGTCGCAGTAGCGCGCAGGTTGGTGATTTAATTTTTGTTTCCGGCCGGATTGGAGATGCCGGCGTGGGTTTGCGCGTTCTTCAGAAAAACTGGCCGGACGATGACGATGATGAACAACGGAAAGCAGTGGAGCGTTATCGGCGTCCAAGGCCACGGTTGGCATTAGGCGCGGCGTTGCGCGGTGTCGCTCACGCTTGCATCGATGTCTCAGATGGCTTGGTCGCAGATTTGGGGCATTTGGCGGAGCAATCCACCGTAAAAATGACGGTTCGTTTGAACTTGGTTCCGGTGACACCCTTGGCCGAAATGTTAGGAGGGCCAGCGGGGGCCATTGTTGCAGGGGATGACTATGAGTTGCTCTTTACGGCCCCTTCCGAGAAACAGGACAGAATTTTTGGGTTAGCTAGTGATTTGAATGTTCCCATTAGCGTCATTGGCTACGTCGAAGATGGCTCCGGCATTGAAATATTGGACGCAACTGGCACAGCCGTCTCGCTGACCTCACCCGGTTACCGGCATTTCTGATTAACACACTCTTAACAATTTAATCACTTAGTAGTTAATGGCAAAATCGAAGAATTCTTGAACCCTGAGATCCCGCGCAAAGGCGATTGAATTTTAACCTCTAATCTTGTCCTGCCGACAACAAATATCTAGGTTGCAGTGTGTTTATGCACCCCCAATATCGTAATGTTGCGTTGCTGTCGTTCTGCCAGGCGATCTTTATGTGCGGCCAGACGGCATTGTTTTTCGTCGCCAGCCTCATTGGCTACGAGCTGGCTCATGATAAGGCGCTGGCTACGCTCCCTGTCACCGCCGTGATCTTGGGCACGGCGGTGATGACCATTCCTGCGTCGTTGATTATGCACCGAATTGGGCGGCGGGCGGGTTTCATGGGCGCTGCAATGTTTGGTTTGTTCGGATTGTTGATCTGTGCGTACGCCTTGTATAATTCCCAATTTTGGTTGGTGTGTGCCGGCGCACTGATAATTGGGTTCTATAATGCTTTCTGCCTGTATTACCGGTTCGCCGCGGCGGACGCGGCGACGCCGACGTTTCGGCCTAAGGCGATTTCACTGGTTATGGCGGGCGGCGTGGTCGCTGGGGTGATCGGCCCGTCTCTAGCCACTGAGAGTCGGAATTGGATACCCGAATTCGAATTCCTTGCCAGCTATCTACTTCTTGCAGTTTTGCCAATTTCAGTATTCATCCTAGTCTCCTTTGTACGTATTCCTCGGCCGACTGCAGCGGAACTGAAACATCAGGGCCGGCCGCTTTGGCAAATCATGTTAGAGCCAAAGTTTATCGCCGCCGCCGGATCGTCCATGGTCGGGTACGGCGTAATGGCCCTGCTGATGACGGCAACGCCCCTGGCCATGATTGCCTGTAACCATGCGGTGGACGATGCGGGTGTTGTCATTCAATGGCATGTGGTCGGCATGTTTGCGCCCTCTTTCATAACCGGGCATTTGATCAGTAAGTTTGGCTTGATCCGGATCATGTTAACCGGCGCTGTTCTGCTTATGGGATCGGTTGCAGTCGCATTGCTTGGTATTGCAGTATGGCATTTTATGGTTTCCATGTTGTTAGTAGGGGTCGGATGGAATTTTCTCTTCGTCGGCGGTTCCGCCCTTTTGACGGAGGTACACACGAATTCTGAACGGGCAAAAACTCAGGGGGCCCACGATTTCCTGGTTTTTGCTATGACGGCCTTAGGTTCGTTTTCCTCAGGTCAGCTATTGCAGCGGTATGGGTGGGAGCAAGTGAATTTGATGGCATTGCCCTTTATCGTAGCCGTCACTGTACTTGTCATTTGGTACGCTTTCGTCCGCCGCGCGGAAGAACAGGTGGCGACGGTAATTTGATAGCCGATAACCGCTCCATCGCCCTGCTCGAGGCGTTGACGGATCCTGCTTAAAGGCAGGTCAGTGGATAGATATTCCGGAAAGTAGCGCAATCGGTTGGTGCAAATGGACGTAAATCACCTAACCGTTTTTGTAACTTGAATTTCCTATAAGATAACTCCAGGTCTCAGAAAGATAACTTCAGGTCTCAGAGGTGGTTCAATTTAATGGTCACATTGTAGCGTGAGCATAAGGTGAAAGGCATTAGTTG
>CAZDQC010000219.1:0-3629 GCA_964507245.1 uncultured Rhodospirillaceae bacterium | reverse complement strand
TGAGGGGCGTTAGACGTGCCTGGTGGGTTCGACTCCCACTCTCTTCCGCCAATTTTTTTATCTAATTCATTGATATAATTGAATAAATTGCTCTGAATATTTGATCATTCATCGATGATAGCTACCTCCTGTGCCGTTCCTGGTCCAGATAATTGATTTGTCGCAATACAGCACCGGCGACAAAGTGCAAAGGTGGGTGCAGACAAGAGCAATGGCAAATGACCGCACGCCTCAAGCGGCCTCATTTCGCAATCTATTATTTTAGTTACCCAACCGCACCAGACGTACGAATTTCATTTATTTCCTCGTCGGAGAAATTCAAAACGTCACGCAGAATTTCGTCAGTATGCTCGCCGAGTAAAGGCGAGCGCAAAACCTTGGATGGCGAATCAGACAGCTTGACGGGATTGCCCACCGACAGATATTTTCCGCGGGTCGGGTGCTCGACTTCGACGACAGTGCCGGTATCCCGCAAGGATTTTTCCTCAGCCACCTCTTTCATCGATAAAATCGGTCCGACCGGAATATCCAAACTATTGCAAATATTCATGACCTCAAATTTTGTTTTGGTCATCGTCCACTCTTCAATAGCACCAAATACTTCGTTGAGCCTTGGTAATCGGGCATTTGGCGTGGCGTAATCCAGATCTTCCTTCCACTCAGGCTTGCCAATCACGTCGCATATATTCTTCCATACGGCAGCCTGCGTGATGAAATAGGTGTAGCTGTCCGGATCATCTTCCCAACCCTTGCATTTGAGGATACGCCCAGGCTGGCCACCACCGGAATCATTACCCGCACGCGGCACGGCCTCACCAAACGGAATACCTTCGCCAAACTGGGAATATTCCGTCAAGGGTCCAGCAGAGAGTCGTTGTTGGTCACGCAGTTTCACTCGACAAAGGTTTAATACGCCGTCCTGCATCGACGCCGTTACTCTCTGGCCCCGGCCGGAAGTCTCCCTCTGGAACAATGCTGTGACGATGCCAAAAGCGAGATGCAGACCAGTTCCAGAATCTCCGATCTGGGCGCCAGTTACCGTCGGCAATTCCCCTAAAAATCCGGTCGTCGAAGCCGCACCGCCCGCACATTGCGCAACGTTTTCATAAACCTTGCAGTCCTGAAAAGGACCCGGGCCAAACCCCTTGATAGAGGCCATGATCATACGCGGATTTAGCCCCTGTATCCGCTCCCACGAAAATCCCATACGATCCAGTGCGCCAGGAGCAAAATTCTCGACCAAAATATCGCAAGTTTTCACCAATCTTTCTAATACCACCTTGCCGGTCTCTAGTTTTCCGTCAACCTCGATCGATCGTTTGTTATGGTTGAGCATGGTGAAATAGAGCGAATCCACGTCTGGGATATCGCGCAGTTGTCCGCGCGTCGCGTCACCGATACCGGGTCGCTCCACCTTGAACACATCCGCGCCGAACCAAGCCAGGAGTTGCGTGCAGGTCGGCCCTGACTGAACGTGAGTAAAATCGAGTACCTTGATTCCTTCGAGAGCTTTCATTAGTCCTCCATGAATATCAATTATTTATACATGGTCTGGGCTTTAGTGCCGGGCGCATATTCATTCGGATCAATCCATACATTGACGATGGCGCATTTGCCCGTCTTGGCGATCTCTTCACGGGCACGGCCAAGAGCCGGCTGGATTTGGTCTGCCTCACGCACTTCCTCGCCGTAGCCGCCAATCATTTGGCCGAACTGGGAGAACGGCACGTCTCCAAGCTTATTACCTATATTCCCACGTTGAGGGCCATATTTGGCCATCTGGCCGTAGCGAATTTGGTTCATGTGCGAATTATTTCCGACAACGGCCAAGTAAGGCGCGCCAAACCGCTGGGCGGTTTCCATATCGAAAGACGTCATACCGAACGCGCCATCGCCGTAGAGACACATGACTTCTTTATCTGGATGGGCAAGTTTTGCGGCCATGGCAAATCCTGTGCCGACGCCGAGCGACCCTAGAGCGCCCGGGTCCATCCACTGCCCAGGTCCCCTGGGACGCACCGCCTGGGCTGAGATTGTAACCACATCGCCGCCGTCGCCGATATAAATCGTGTCGTCGCCAAGAAACTCATTGATCTCCCAGGCCAGCCGATAGGGATGGATTGGATTGCGGTCGGACAGGAACGCCGGCATTAGCTTTTCCAGCTTGACCGCTTCTATATCGCGGAGCATTTTCATCCATTCCTGGCGTTTTTGACTGGCTCCCTTATCTATGTGCCCGGTTGCCGCATCAGTTACCGCCTTTAGGATCGCACCCGGATCACCAGCAATCCCCATGCTGATATCACGGTTTTTACCGACGGTCGCATAGCTCTGGTCGATTTGGATCAGGGTCGGCGCGGAAATTCGTTTGCCGTATCCCATGCGAAAATCAAAGGGTGTGCCAACGATGAGAATAACATCCGCTCCCTTGAAGGCGTCCGATCGGGTGCGATCAAAGTTAAGCGGATCATCCATCGGCATCATGCCGCGCGCAGCACCATTTCCATAGGTGGGAATACCGAGCGCCCGGACAAAGGCGATTGCTTCATTGTGCGACTGACTGGCCCAGACCTGCTGGCCGAATAGAACGGCCGGGCGCTCCGCCTTTACCAGGATGTCCGCCAGCGCCTCGATGTCAGCTGGATCACCGATGGACTTAGTCGAAACACGATAGGAGCCAGGCTCAGGGATAACTGCTGTTTCGATCGGAATTTCAGCATCCAGAATATCACGCGGGATTTCCAAATAAGACGGACCGTAAGCACCAGTAAAACATTCCCGCGCCGCCATCGAAATCATGTCGGCAACACGCTCCGTGGAAAAAACGCCCGAGGCAAATTTAGTGATCGGCTTCATGATGTCCACGTGCGGCAGGTCCTGCAAGGATCCCTGCTTATGTTGGGAAAGCGAACTCTGGCCGCCAATGTGAAGAATTGGACTTTCAGAGCGGAACGCCGTTGCTATACCGGTGATTGCGTTGGTGCAACCAGGGCCTGCCGTGGTCACGACGCAGCCCAACTTGCCGGTCTGTCGCGCATATCCGTCTGCTGCGTGAGCTGCTGTTTGTTCGTGGCGTACATCGACAATCTTGATTCCCTCATCCAGGCAACCGTCATAGATGTCGATGATGTGGCCGCCGCAAAGAGTAAAGATCGCATCAACGCCCTCGTTCTTTAGCGCCCTGGCGACGAGATGGCCGCCCGAGATAACTGAAGGGTCCCTGGATTTCTGCCTTAGAGTGTCGGTTGCAGTGGAGGTTTCAGGTTGTTTCGACGTTGCCGACATTGTCAATTTCTTTCAACAATATTTGATGTGCAGCGATGAATTCCGAGGTCAAGGCTAAGAGGATGGTTTAAACAATAACATTATGGCACACCAAATTATTGAGGTGATGCCAAATTGTCGACCAGCCTGGCGGCCCGTCTAATGTGCATTATGCTAACCAACCACATTGGCAAATTGTTCTTCAAGTGAATATCATACTTTATCTTATGCGCTTGTCGGCAAGTAGTGAGTCTTTCAATAAGCAAACAACACCTGCAGTGACCCGGTATTTTGCTGCGGAATTGATAAAGTCAGGGAAATTTAAGGTCCCCTTGGGTCGTGCTACCTGAGACCAGAACTAGGGT
>CAZDQC010000218.1:0-3699 GCA_964507245.1 uncultured Rhodospirillaceae bacterium | reverse complement strand
GGGTGCCAACGAATTCGTATATCGCCCGGGATTCATCCAGATCTCCGTGGACAGCTTCCTGGATGTTCGGGGATCGCCGCGGCTGATCCAACGATAATTCCCGGTCAGCAACATGCTCCATTTTGCCAGTGGCACGAACAGCGAGTCATAGACCCGCAGCTAAACCGGCACGTCTTTTTCATCGATCCGCACCGCAACGATATCGGCTTCTAACTGTAGGAAAAGTTCATTGGACCTCTCGTCGGAGAACCGGGCCGCCTTGAAATTCGTCGGCAGGCCCACATGTAGCACGTTTGCCTCTTCATCCGGCGGTCGGAAAGCCTGCGGGTCGGGGCTGCACAGCGTCATCATATCTGGGTCGAACCTGTCCCAGACCGTGGGACCGGTATAACTTCCGTTCAGGTTGGACGTGTCAAGGCCCGGGATGCGTTTAAGAAACGTCAATGGCGGCATGTTCATGATTGAGAGGCAGGGAATGCTTTCTTCGGCGATGCGAATCATTAGAGTGCGAAGGGTGTGATGAACGTACTGGGGTTCCTGCATGGCAAGTCCTACAATATCATGATCCGAGGCAACCACGTCTTGTGGAGTGCAGGCGATCAGTGTTCCCGGCAGGTCCTTCGAATGGATAGAGCGGTGTTCGTTTTCGCCCTTAAATTGATTTGGACGATCGTGCCTTCCGCGTTAATCAGCTCGGCGGCCTTGCTTCGGCAAACCAGGGTCACGTGATACCCAGCCATCAAAAGCTTGGTTCCAAGAAGGGAGCCATAGGATGCGCCGAGGATGAGAATGTTAAGTGCCATATGTTAGATTCTCTGATTTACAGTCCCTGGATTTCTGGCCCGGCTGTTGTCGATCATTTTTCACACTAGGACCTCACCGTTTCTGATTCAAAATTTAATCGATTGGCCTCAGTTGCGGAAATCGCTGACCAAGAAATTTTAGAAACTCTTGTACCTCAGGCATTTCGGTAACCTGAAGACTATTAACATCGATGGTACTGCGTTTTGCGTTCTTGATATTAGTAAGTTTCGAATTCCTATTGGGTCGTCCCACTGAGTCGGAACGCTTGGCATCTGGCCACAAAACGAAATTTCTTCCGTCGGTGGCGGAGTTTGCCTACGATTGGCTCAAAACTGAAGGTTATCTTGGAAATGTCAGTAAATATAACTCAAACTAGATGGGTGGTGGGATGAGCGTGGCCAAGGCGCCCCTCAATGGTGTTCGGATCCTCGACCTTACACGTGTCTTGTCAGGACCATATTGCACATTGACCCTGGGCGACCTTGGAGCCGAGATCATCAAGATTGAAGAACCAACCAAGGGCGATGATGTCCGTGCGATGCATATCTCCGAACAGCACGGAATTTCTTCTTATTTTTTGGGATTGAACCGAAACAAAAAAAGTGTCGCAATAGATATCAGAACGCCCGAGGGGCAGGAAATTATCCTAGAGCTGGCGCAAAGATCCGATGTCATCGTCGAAAACTTCCGTGCTGGCGTCCTGGAGCGCAACGGCCTCGGTTACGACACAATTTCAAAGGCCAACCCTGCGGTGATTTATTGTGCGATTTCGGGCTATGGCCGGAAAGGGCCCGATAAGGACCGTCCGGGCTACGATCCCGTAGTGCAGGCCGAAAGCGGCCTGATGAGCCTGACCGGGGAGTCCGATGGTGAAGGCATGCGCACCGGGGTCGCTATCGTCGATATCATCACTGGTCTATTTGCGAGCGAAGCCATTCTGGCGGCACTTTATGAACGGGAACGGAGCGGCAAAGGGCAGTCTATTGATGTGCCCCTGTTCGATACCGCTATCAATATGTTGAACCATGCGGCGATGGCCTTTCTATTGGATGGTAGGGTGATCAACCGGGTTGGCAACAGTAACCAGACCGCCATGCCTGTCGGCGTCTACCATGCCGCTGATGGCGCTTTTTCGCTAGCCATGACGAATGATCGTCAGTTCAATAAATTTTGCCAAGAGGTCCTACAAAGACCTGAACTGGCCGAGGATCCGGACTACAGGGATAATTCTTCGCGGGTAAAAAACCGGGTTCAGTTGGAAGCTGTTCTTGGCAAGATTTTTGCGACGAACAAATGCAATCAATGGCTCGAGCGATGCGCCAAGGCAGATATTCCAGCCGGCCCGATCCGTGATGTGAGCGAGGCGCTGACCTCCCCCGAAGTCGCGCGTCGAGAACTTATCACTTACGCAGAGCACTCCAGTGCCGGCCGTATTCCGCAGGTACGCTCGCCCATGCGTCTGTCCCGAACACCGGTGGTAGCGCCAACAGCTGCACCGCTATTGGGCGAGCATACGGCGGAGGTGTTGCGCGATCTTCTGGGCCGTGACGCCGAAACCGTGGCACGGCTCCGGCAAACAGGCACCATTCGATGAATATCGAAAACGGGTGGTACGACCGCCGCCCGCAGACTGTCGTGTAGTGATTACAGCGTATCAAGGACCTATTCCGCAACGCGACCAAGGGCATCTAGTTGTTCAGATAATCGTCAATTTGGGGTGTTCGATAACCGTCTTTTTGCCACAAAATCGGAAAGTAATTTTCATCTAAATTATTATCAGAAAGGCGTTTGTAGCGGCTATAAATAGGACCTATTCCTTGGCTAAAGTTTTCGGGAATATACTCTACGTCGCTGCGCATTGCATGCAATACCAGTGCCCGTCGTGGTTGATTTTTTGTGTTGGTGCCGGAGCCGTGCCATGTCCAACCGTGGTGAAAAGAGCCACCGCCAGCTGGCACTTCAACAAAGGTAATTTCTGCCTCAATGCCCTCATGTTCCGTAGCATTTTGCAATGCTAAGCGGTAATTTTCTGGTGCATGGAATTCTCCCTCAGGAGGCCTATGTTTCCAGCGGTGGGACCCTTTTACATATTCTAAGGTACCACCCTTCACATCAGTATCGTCTAAGGCTATCCAACAAGAAACTAAATCAGAGGGTGTATACCAAGCTAGGTAAGCGCTATCTTGATGAAAACCAAGGGCGCGGGCAGCCGGAGGTTTCCAAAGGACGTTATCGCTCATAATACGGACGCCTGACCATCCAGATAGGCTCGCTATATTTTCCGCTAACGCTTGATCCAGAACTATTTTTGCGATTTCACGGTTGGCTTTCCAGCCATTACAGATTTGGCGAGTTAAGCTCGCGTCACCAGTAGAAAATTGCCAATTGACCTCGTCAGGGGCAACGCCAGTTTCAAATTTTCCATTAAACAAATCTCGAAATGCACTCTTTAAAATGGGCAATCTATCAGCTTCAATTAGATTATTAACTAGTACATACCCATTAGCGTCGTATTCCTTTTTGTCAGCACTTGAAACTGTAAATCCCATAGAGTCCCTTTTCGGCGATAGATGCCGCCTTACGATAGCGGCCATGGCGGCAATATATTTTGCACTCTACCTCAATCTGGACGCTGTGGAAGTCTTTGATGGTTGGTGTCCCCATGCTTGACCACTTGTCCCATTCAGAACTGACTTGTCCATCGACGGACCAGGTGCTCCTTGCCCCTGGCTCTGGCGAGGGCTTAGAGCGCCTGCGCATCGAACTGGATGAACCAATATTCCTCACAAGCGCTCGGCGGTCGAAGACAAACCGGTCGGGACCGTGACAACATTGTCCCGTATCTGTTTTCTTAAATGGGCCAAGAGGGGCAAATCCTATGAGTGTTACGCGTGT
>CAZDQC010000217.1:0-3704 GCA_964507245.1 uncultured Rhodospirillaceae bacterium | reverse complement strand
AGACGCGCTAGCTTCAGGTGCTAGTGGGGGTAACCCCGTGGAAGTTCGAGTCTTCTCCTGGGCACCATTCACCTGCGGCCGGATTTCGGTGGGTTGGTTGAATGGCTTAGATCTGGCCCACCTGCCGGACCTATAAATGAAGTTCCACGAAAGGGCAGCACCGCGCAATGGCTAATCATTTGCATAAAGGCGACATACCAGGCGGGCTATCCTTCGGCGACATGGTGGCGGTAGATTCGGAAACCATGGGGCTGGATCCGCATCGTGATAGGCTGTGTTTAGTGCAGTTATCAGCGGGTGATGGAGACTGTCATCTGGTGCAGTTCGACAAGGACGACTATGCTGCACCTAATCTTTGCGCCCTGATGGCGGAGCCGGGCGTGATCAAGCTGTTCCATTATGCCCGTTTTGATATAGCGGCGATAAAACGATATTTGGACGTCGATTGTGCACCGATCTACTGCACCAAGATCGCGTCTAAGCTCGTTAGAACCTATACGGACCGCCATGGCTTGAAAGACCTTTGCCGAGAATTGCTGGGCATCGATCTTTCGAAACAGCAACAGAGCTCTGATTGGGGATGCGAACACCTGTCTCAGGAACAGTTGGAATACGCTGCAAACGACGTCATACATTTGCACCGCATTCACGCTATTTTGGAAGTTATGCTAGCCCGTGAGGGGCGTGGCCAAATTGCGCGGTCCTGTTTTGAGTTTTTGCCTATACGGAGGGAACTGGATTTGGGCGGCTGGACTGACTTAGATATATTTTCCCATTAATTCAATTTGCATGTCAGCGGCAGCAAGTGGATGCGGTTATCGTATTTCAAAAAACGGAGTTAGGCTGGCCACCTGTAACCCGAAAAAAGGGCATAAAACTGAACTAAATTATGGTTTTCGGGCGCTTGCCTGCCCGTTTGACCACACCCAGATCTTCGCCCATACTGAGAAAAAATCAATTAGTTGGCACAAAATTAGGAAAAATATTTAGCCACGCTGGCAGGTTATGATATGCCCCGGTAAAATTCTGTGTTGTCAGAGGCTTAATTGGTGACTGCAAAAAAGAACATAAATGTGATTGATCAGAATTCTGCAAATGTGCGTGACACGGCGCGGCGAGTCCTGCACTTGGAGGCCGATGCGTTGGTAAAGTTAGCAGATATTCTAGATGACACCTTCGACGCTGCTGTGGATCTACTGGCGGGTATTCGGGGCAAGCTCGTGATCAGCGGCATGGGCAAAAGCGGTCATATCGCTCGCAAAATTGCCGCCACTTTGGCCTCGACTGGCACGCCATCCCATTTTGTGCATCCGGGCGAAGCCAGCCATGGCGATTTGGGAATGATAAGCCAGGATGACGGTGTTCTGGCTCTGTCTAATTCGGGTGAAACAGTCGAACTGAACGACTTGGTGGCTTATGCTAAGTTTCGGCGGATCCCCCTGTTGGCTGTGGTCGGCAAGGCCCCTTCGACGCTTAGCAGTGCGGCAGATGTGGCTCTGGTTTTACCAGCCATGGTGGAAGCATGCCCAATGGGCCTGGCTCCCACAACCTCGACCACTATGATGCTAGGCCTTGGCGATTCCCTTGCCGTCGCCATGATGGGCCGGCGTGGGTTTTCGCTGGATCATTTTCAGGCCCTCCACCCCGGCGGCCGTCTGGGCCGAGGATTCGTAAAGGTCGATGATCTGATGCACAAAGGCGGGTCAGTACCCGTTTGCACTGCGGAGACCACTATGTCTGCGGCCCTTTTAACCATGACGGAAAAACGCTTTGGTTGTATCGGCGTCGTTGATGGTTCGGGGGCCTTGATTGGGATCGTGACCGATGGCGACTTGAGTCGCCATATGAACGATGAGCTGATGCGCAAAACCGCTTTTGACATTATGACTCCTGGCCCCAAGACTATTCGGCCCGAAGCCTTAGCCGCGGAAGCCTTAGGCTTCATGAACACCAACAAGATCACCTGTTTGTTCGTGACGGTCGACTTCCAGATCCATGGTATTCTGCATGTTCATGATATCCTGCGTGCCGGGATTGCATAGGGGCTGGCCTTGAAGGGGACCGGCGTAACGGCGAACGACCCAAGTCTCGCCGGTGGTCAAGCGCCAAGGCGCCGTTTTGAATTCGAACCTTCGCGCCGCCGCACTAGCGCCTCACCCGGCTACAGCAGGTTTGTCGGTATGATGAAGTTGCTGCTGCCATTGCTCGCCTTAGGCCTGGCTGTGGCGGTGGTGATTTGGCCTAATGAGTTCCAGCAGGCAACAGGGTTTCATTTGGCCTATGTTAGCTCGGACGACGGTGGCAATGAAGAATTGACGATGCTGCGCCCTAGGTATCTTGGCACGGATGCCAGAAACCGGCCCTTTGTAGTGACTGCTGCCAGCGCCACCCAGGGTCCGTTGAATCAACGTCTTATCTCCCTGGTTCAAATACAGGCCGACATGTCGATGGCTGACGGACGTTGGTTCACCGCCATGGCGGATCACGGTATTTATCATCAACAACATCAAATTCTACGTTTGGAGGGCGCAATTAACCTATATTCTGATCAAGGTTATGAGTTCCACGCCCAAATCACGGAAATCGACCTGAAATCGGGCAAGGCTGTTTCTACCCTTCCGGTCAATGGCCAAGGCCCGTTCGGGAGTATTAGAGCGGATCGTTTAGAAATAGAAAAATTCGGCCAAAAACTGCTGTTTCTAGGTAATGTGAAAATGCACATTTTGGCGCAGAGGCGAGGCTAGACCATGACAGCGGCCTTTACAATTATGATAAGAAAAATTTTTGCCGGCCTAATTTGCGCTTTGTTGCTCACGGTGTCGGCGCTGGGCCAATCTGCACCTCGCGACCTGAGTTCCGATCAACCCATCGACATCAACGCCGACAGGTTGGAAATACAGCAAGACAAGAATCTGGCTATTTTCACGGGTAACGTTATCGCGGAGCAGGGGCTCATCAAGCTGCGGGCAGAACAGTTGAAGGTCTGGTACCGGCCCTCTTCCGCGAATTGGACCGCCAATGATGTGACAGCGGGCAGCACCATTATACGAATTGACGCAATCGATAAAGTGTTTGTTTCTTCCGCCACCGAAACGGCACAAGGTGATCTTGGTATTTATGAAGTGGCGAAACAGCGTTTGACTCTGACTGGTGCAGTTATTCTGACTCGTGGCGAAAACGTTTTGCGGGGTAATAAACTTGTCATGAATATAGCCACGGGACAAAGCCAGTTCAGCGGTGGGCGTGTACATGCCCGATTTGTATCGCCTAAACGTGAAAAGGATGCCAAAAAATAGCAGGCATGAATTGCCGTAAAATTCTTTCAGAATTCTAGAATGATTAGTAACCCTGGATTGTTGTTGCAGTTTGAAAGAAAAAGGAATGACTGAGGATAAATTACTAAACCATATGCAGCGCGAAAGAGTCATAGAACCAGAAAACGGTCCTGCCGACAGCGATGCGCCAAGATTGGTGTCCGAACGTCAGGGTCTGCGTGCGGAGAAAATCGGAAAACAATTCCGAAAGCGGCCAGTGGTCCGTGATGTTTCCTTGGTTGTGCAGCGGGGCGAGGTCGTCGGCTTGTTGGGGCCAAATGGGGCAGGAAAAACGACGTGATTTTACATGATCACTGGGCTGCTGTCTCCCGATACTGGCTCCATTTATCTGGAAGGTGCGAATGTGACGGAATGGCCCATGTATCGCAC
>CAZDQC010000216.1:0-3722 GCA_964507245.1 uncultured Rhodospirillaceae bacterium | reverse complement strand
CTGGCGTAAGGATATTTGCCAACACGTATCTTTCCATAGTTTTCGCGAGAAATTTTTTCAGAGAATCCTGCACCGGCTAACATAGGAATTGTAAAAACAATATAGGGCGTATGGTCTAATCCTTGAGGATCCTCTGTACCCAGAATATGTGCTGCGGCGCGTCTACCTTCAGCCTCGGCGACATGGACTAGAGACAAGTCGCTTGGCACATTGCGTGTGCCTATATCGCCAACCGCATAAATATGCGGAACATTGGTACGCGAATTTGTATCTATCTGAATGTGACTTCGCTCATCCAGGGCTACGCCTGTAACTCCCAAATTCATTTCGGTCGTGTATGGCTTTCGTCCGACTGCTAGCAAAACAATATCGGTTTTAATCTCTCCTGTGGATAATGTAGTTTGAACTCCATCGTCCTGTGGTTCAAGGCTGCGATAGCGACTGGAAGGGATGACGTGTATGCCCATAGAGTCAAAGGCATTCTTCATAAATTCACTAATGTCCTGGTCTTCATTGGACATTATCTGAGCATTTGTATCGACCAAATGGACCTCGGTGCCTACTGCGTTAAATATGCTGGCATATTCACAACCGATAACACCGGCTCCCAAAATTAGTATGCTCTTGGGAGATTTTGTCAGCTTAATAACCTCGTCACTGGTGATTACCTTTTTACCGTCGATCAGCATATTAGGTAGCTTTTTGGGCCGGGTACCCGTAGCGATGATTATGTAGTCTCCTGATAATTTTTTTTTGCCAACAGCAACTTTATGGTCATCCACAAAGATAGCTTTGCCCTGCACTACACGGACGTTGAGACGTTTTAGGCGGGTCTCGAGCATCGAGGTCAAGCTGGCGGCTGACTTGTTGATGCCCTGTTGCAGCTTGGAATAATCCAATGGGCTTATTTGACCAAATACATCATCACGGTATTTTACGTGCATATATTCCCGAGCAATTTCGTAGCTAGCCTTCGATTTGAACGCCCCCTCGATGCCATATCCCATCAAGGGTCCATCATTTATGATGACTGCCTTTTTTCCTTGGAGCGCAACTTTGCTTGCGGCACTAATCCCTCCGGGTCCACCGCCTACAATCAAAACATCATAATGTTCTGTATTCACTGGTTGTCTCCTTACTCTATCCAGTCAAAAAAATGAATTCGGCCGTTTTTCCAATTGGTACCTTTTTACAAAAAAGGGCCCAGCCGGCATGCGGCTGAGCCCCTGTTGTAATTGGCTCCCCGGGCAAGACTCGAACTTGCGACAAGGCGGTTAACAGCCGCCTGCTCTACCAACTGAGCTACCGGGGATCAGTCGGCGCGGAGTTTGTACCGCGCGGCGGGGCGTTTCTTACCAGATACCTAAACACGATACTAGCTCGGAATGTAGGGATTTTTTGAAATAGGCGATGTTCTACTTGACTCTACCTTAAATAAGAACAAAATAGGAACATATATAAACCATTGAGACTGATACTGAGAGGCTTGGTCGTGAATAATGGCAGGCAAAGGCCGGTGAGTGCGGCCCAAATATCGGCATTACAGGATTGCATTGCAGCCATTGAACAATGCCCGGCGCGGGTCCAGCGGGGAGGGGCACGTTTGACCATGGGCGTGGAGAATATTGATGCAATCTTGCCGGGTGGTGGTTTGGCGCGGGACGCTCTGCATGAAGTAGTAGGGCAAGCAGGTTACGGCCGTGCTTTGGATGGCGCCACCTTGGCCTTTGCGGCCGTGCTGGCAGCCCGGCGGGCGGCCGCAGGCTGCACGAGCGGGTCGAGCTATGTGCTGTGGTGTTTATCGGGGCAGGGATTGTATGGACCTGGCTTAACTGCCTTTGGCCTAACGCCGGAACGTTTAATCCTGGTTCGGGGGCAGGATGATCAGCAACGCCTATGGGCCATGGAGGAAGGTCTGAAATGCCCCGATTTGGCCATGGTGGTAGGCGAGGTAGGGCGTCTAGACCTGGGGCAAAGCCGGCGGTTGCAACTGGCGGCGGAAGCCTCCGGTGTGACGGCCTTGTTGTTGCGTCAAAGTGGTGATGCCGGCCTAGGTTTCAGTGCCGCTTTGACCCGTTGGCGCATCACGCCTGCACCGAGTTCACAAACCCGAGGATATGTGGGGATCGGCGCGGCCCGGGTCCAAGCCGAACTGCTGCGTTGCAAGGGTGGGCGGCTAGGCAAATGGCTGCTGCAATGGAATGGCGTGGGCTGGGATGAAGAGCATGAAGACGCAGGAACAGAGCGGCAAACGTATCCTCTCCCTCTGGCTACCGCAATGGCCAACAGATCGACTGTATCGAGCCTGGCAACGCACGTCTGGGGATAACTGGCCGTCACGAGAACAACCCCTAGTCCTTAGCGTGGTCCAACAGGGCGGCCAACGGGTCGGCGCAGCCAACAACGCCGCGTTGGCGTCCGGCGTCCGCGTGGGCATGATGCTAACTGATGCCCACGCCTTGATCTCCGGAACGCCAGGCCTAGCGGTGCATGACTTGATATCAGAAGGGGATGACAGGGCCCTGGCCAGTCTGGCTGATTGGTGCGGCCGCTACAGCCCCTGGGTAGCCATTGATAGCAAGGATGGCGGCCACGGTATCTGCCTAGATATCACTGGCTGCGCTCATCTGTTCGGCGGCGAGGCTCCGATGTTGGATGATATATCCCGGCGCCTAGCAGGTTTTTCTATCCAAGCGCAAATGGCGATTGCCGACAGTCTTGGGGCGGCCTGGGCTGTCGCACGCTATGGCGGGGACATAACAATGATCGTACCTCACAATGGCGTCAAGGCGGCCTTGGATCGGTTGCCCGTCTCCGCTCTGCGTTTGTCGGTCGAGGCAGCAGATGGTCTGGCTCGCCTGGGGCTGGGGCGGATCGGAGAATTGTGGTCCCTGCCGCGGGGCGCTCTGACCGCCCGGTTTGGTCGCGAGGTTACCTACCGTCTAGATCAGGTCCTAGGTCGCGCGCCAGAGCCCCTATCACCCCGCCCGGCCAAAACTAGTTTCTGGAGCCGCATGGCCTTTCCCGAGCCCATCGGTCATCGCGATCACATCATGATGGCCACGGTAAAGTTGGTGGACGAACTATGCACAGTACTGGAAAGCCAGGAACGCGGTGCCCGGCACATCGAATTACGCCTGTACCTGGCCGATGGCTGCGTACAGCGGATTCAGGTGGGCCTAAACCAAGCCAGCCGGGACCCGGATCACTTGATGCGTCTGCTGTCTGAACATTTGCCCAGTCTGGAGGCACAATTTGGTGCCGACCTGATGGTCTTAATGGCAGGGCGCAGCGATCCTTTGTCTGCAGACCAGCGCCATTTTGATAATGCTGATACAGGAGAAAATTTAGCTCCTTTGCTGGACCGCCTGGGTAACCGTCTCGGTACGGCCAATGTGGTTCGTTTCGTGCCCGCGCAAAGCCACCTGCCTGAGCAGGCGGTTGGCTTTGCGCCGCCCTTGAGCATGGTTGAGGTTGACAAATGGCACCATATCGCTTGCCGCCCGGTCTATTTGTTGTCTCACCCTGAACCGGTCGAGACCGTAGCCGAGATGCCTGACGGCCTGCCCGTACTATTCCGCTGGCGGGGCATCGCGCACAGGGTTCGGCGTGGTGATGGACCGGAACGCATCGCGCCGGAATGGTGGAACAACATGCAGGCTGCCACCGTTCACTTGGCCAGCGAAACCCGCGATTATTACCGCATTGAAGATAGCCGGGGG
>CAZDQC010000215.1:0-3762 GCA_964507245.1 uncultured Rhodospirillaceae bacterium | reverse complement strand
ATGTAGATGATGATGTCATCGTCGACGGCATGATCGATGTGCGCAAGGTCAATCCCTTGGCCCGCCTAGGCTATTTGGATTATGCCACAATCACGCCGGAGAATATTATCACCGTGCCACGGCCGGACTAGGATAAGGGACTGACATGACCAGCGGTACCCATGACTACCTCGACGATCCCCGCAACAGTGAGATCCTGATCTCCATTAATGGGGCGATGGTTTCTCGCGACGACGCCAAGGTCTCAGTATTCGATTCAGGGTTTATGTTGGGGGACGGTGTTTGGGAGGGTATTCGCTACCATCGGGGTAAATTGCTGTTTTTGCAGGCACATATGGATCGCCTTTATGAAGGAGCAAAGGCCATCGATATGGACATCGGGTTTTCACCCCTTGAATTGGGTGCGCGGATACGGGCTGTGCTAGACGCAAACGATATGGAAACCGACGTCCATATCCGTTTGATGGTGACGCGGGGCGTGAAATCGACGCCATATCAGCATCCCAAGGTCACCATCACGCCGCCGACGGTGGTGATCATCCCGGAATATAAGGTCGCCATTGCAAGCGGCGGCATTCGTCTCGCGACGGTGTATGTGCGCAGAGGTGCGCCGGATGTGCAAGATCCAAGCCTTAACAGCCACAGCAAACTGAACTGTATTCAGGCGTGCATCCAGGCGGATAAAATGGGTGCAGACGAAGCCTTGATGTTGGATCCTCATGGGTTTGTAGCCACTTGTAACTCGACCCATTTTTTTATCGTCCGCAAAGGGCAGGTTTGGACCTCATCTGGCAAATACTGTTTGTCGGGTATCACCCGAGCTAACGTATTGGCGCTGTGCAGCGACAATGGAATCGAATGCTTCGAAAAGGATTTCAGCCTCATTGATGTTTATAGCGCAGACGAAGCCTTCGTAACCGGCACCTTCGCCGGCCTTATTCCCGTTACTGAAATCGACGGACGGATAATCAGCGATGCTAGGGGACCTGTCACCACGCGCCTGAAGAATTTGTACAAAGCGCTATGTGATCGGGAAGCAAGTATATGAACCAAGACGGCGTCGTCCGCATCGCGATGTGGTCTGGGCCCAGAAACATCTCCACCGCCATGATGCGCTCTTTTGAAAACCGGTCTGATTGTGCGGTCTGGGATGAGCCGTTTTATGCCCATTACCTTTCTGCCACGGGTCTTGATCATCCGATGGCGACTGAAATCATTGCGGCCTATGAGACAGATTGGGAAAAAGTGGCAAATCTAGCCTCAGGCCCGGTGCCGGGCGACAAGACAATTTTTTATCAAAAACATATGACCCATCATATTCTACCACACATGGATTTGGCGCGGCTTCAAGGCATCCGCCACGCTTTCTTGATCCGCGACCCAGCCCGCGTGCTGATGTCCTACATAGAAAAAAGGGCCGACGTGACGTTGGAAGATTTGGGTTTCTCTCAACAGCACCAACTATTCGAAATGATTTGGGATGATCAGAAAATCCCGCCACCGGTACTAGACGCCGAAGATCTCTTACTCAATCCCATGGCCATGTCGACGGCTCTGTGCGTCGCTCTGGGGATTGAATTTGACCCCGCCATGTTGTCTTGGCCAGTGGGGCGCCGCAAAAGTGACGGCCTTTGGGCCGCCCATTGGTACGGTTCCGTGGAACAATCTACGGGCTTCGTGGCACCTAGCAAAAGTGCCCGCAAGGTGCCTGAACATTTGCGGGACTTGCTGGTAGACGCTGAATTTTACTACCAGGCCCTTCGCCCCCATCGATTGAAGGCTAAATGACCATGCGTCTGCTGATGTTGGCGCTGATAGTCATGGTAACTTTGCCCGCGATTGCGGCAGGCCCTCGTGTGGTAGTCAGCCTCAAACCCATACACGGCCTGGTCGCAGATGTCATGAAAGGCGTAGGGGAGCCATATCTTTTGCTCACGGCAAGTGCGGACCCCCACAGCCATGCCTTGCGACCCTCGGAAGCACGAAAACTAGTCCAGGCGAATGTGGTGTTCTGGGTTGGAAGTAATTTGGAAGGCTTCCTTCGCAAGCCATTATTGAACCTACCTTCAGGGTCACGTGTTGTTCCCTTGTTGAGGAACTCCAGACTGCTCCGGTTAAAGCAACGCCAAGGCGGCATTTGGAAAGTTGATGATCCCGACCGCAACAAAGTCGGCGAATTTGATCCGCATTTTTGGCTGGATCCCCGCAATGCCCGGATCATTGTGTGGCAGATCGTAGAAGTCCTGAGCCAGATCGATCCAGACAACGCCGCAAACTATGAAATAAATGGGAAGCGTCTTCGCTTGGAGCTAGCCAAACTTGAGCACGATATCGATGAACTGCTGGCGCCGGTCCGCACTCTGCCGTTTTTTGTATTGCATGATGCCTATCAGTATTTTGAATTTCGTTTCCGAACCCATGGCGTTGGCGCCATCGCCCTCGACCATGATCACAAACCAGGTGCTCGGCGCATCGCCATGATCCGCCAGCGTTTGCGCGCCGGGGATGTGCGCTGTCTTTTTCAAGAGGCAGAATTCAGCAGCAAAGTGACCACAGCTTTGACCGAGGGCACCACCACCCGCGTCGGTGTGTTAGACCCTGTCGGCAAGAATGCACACCCGGGGCCCGGGGCCTATTCGAGAATTCTGCGCGACTTGGCGGGCAGCCTGAAAAAATGCCTCAGCTATTCTATTGATCCAAAGAAGTAGTGCGATGGGTAAAACCAATTTTATTAAGTTGGCACGGTAAAAAGGAAACAGCTTTCTCACTCATTTGCTAGCTCCACAAACTCAACACCTTCAAAAATGAAATGATACGTGATGTAGAGGCGGCAAAGGATATATTTGTCGCTAATGCCGGGTACGATAAAGGGTTCGGTGGCAGATTAAAGTTTGAAAATTGTTACAAGTTGTAACGGACATTCAGATTTACCATCGTGGCCGAGATATCCTCGTCCGAGGTTCCAAGATACCGGCCGTCTAGGCTGATGCCAAAGTCGCGAGAAATTTCGTAAGTAATTCCGACAATTGCCTGGTAGGCAAATTCGGTCGCGTCACGTTCAACAAGTGTAAGGCTGGGCGAATTGACGGCAGTTCTATCAACTTGTGCCACCCCAGCACCGACGCCCAGAAACGGGCTGAACAATCCCAGATCAAGTTCGTAGTAGAGGTTTATTATACCTGTAGCCAATTTCAGGTCACCGTTCGCCGTGGAACTACCACCACCGGAGGTAGCCTGATCGTAATCGGCAATACGATAGGCGGCTTCCGACTCAATCCGAAAGTTCTCACCCAAATAAACACCAATTGCACCCTGGGCGACGAACCCGGGATCGAATTCAATGGTATAGGTGGCGCCGGCAGCTGTGGTTCCGTCTAAATCGTTTGGTAAGTTGACACCCATCCCGGCCGAAATGTAAAAATTCTGGGCCCAGTTTCTGTCGATACTATTGCCAAAAGGACGATAGGATCCACGCATGGGGTTCGCGCCAGCCTCGGCGACAGGCCGTGGCGGCGGTGTATAACGAAGGGTTGGGGACGGCGGCGCGATGGGGGTCATCTCCGGGAGGGCTAGTACGGCGGTAGGAAGTGAGGCGCGGCCGGGAATTGTAAATGGATGCCTCTCATTGATCATGGCGTCCATATCGTAAAGGCCACCTCTGGTGCCGGCCTGGGATGTAGCTGCCAGAAACAAGCAAAATCCGACACAGATCCACACCCATTTGCCATTCATGGCATTATCCTTGCCGCAAATTTACATCGC
>CAZDQC010000214.1:0-3786 GCA_964507245.1 uncultured Rhodospirillaceae bacterium | reverse complement strand
GTTTTTAACTCAGCTGCCGCCGACTATCGTGAAGCAGTGGAATTTCTTCGTGCTGGTTCTTTCCAAAAGGCACATAGCCGGTTCAGCATCATGGCTGGACAAGGCAACACAAATGCACAGTTTCAATTGGGACTTATGGCTCATCTTGGCCACGGTATACCGCAAAATTTCTTAGTTGCCCGGAATTGGTATGAACGCGCAGCAAAGGCCGGCGAAGTCCGATCACAAAACAATTTGGGCATAATTTATCGAGATGGCCTTGGTATTTTGCCGGATTCTGTTCGGGCTTATAAATGGTTTAGTTTGGCAGCCGCACAGCGTAATGAGCAGGCGATCGTCAACCTGCGTTTGTTGCTCCATGATCTGAACAAGGCGGATATTCTGACTGGACAACGGTTGGCACAACAACACTATGACAAGCTCAAAATGTCGGGCAAAAAAATCACGTCGGCGCCTCTAAATTCTAGACCCGGTTCAATCACGATCGAGGCCCAAGCGCCTAAGTTTCTGGCTCCGAAAGTAGGGCCCAAGGTAGATTCTAAGAGAGCGGCACCAGAGACGGTAGAAATTAAACCGTCGATTTTCAAGATTTTGAAAGCGATTGTCACGCCGGTGAACGGGAAACAGCCGGAGAATAGCATTCCGGTCAGCGCAAATAAGCCGAATTCGATTTTGGTAAATGTGCCGGAATCTGCAACGGATCAGAACGGGCGTGGCAAATATTTCGTTCAGTTGGGACTGTTTAAAAACCCAAACAATGTCAAAAGGATCTTCGTCAAATTAAAAGATCGAGAGATTGTAGTGGTTGCGGAGAAAATTAGTCTCGGCGGCAAACTTTACGATAAATTGCGCATTGGACCTTATATTAGCAAAAATAAGGCGAAAAATATGTCAGGGCTGGTAAACAGTATTCTCGGCATTCGTTCCCTGGTGTTGTATCAAGATACCAGCAACCAAGTGGAAGCCGATGGCCTGAAAAAGGACCATTTATAGGAATTTCAAATTCTGTTTCGAAGGCGATTGACTAGGGTCGCTTTAGCCCCGCCATCTGAGTAATTTAAGCCATAGGCGGGTTAAGGACAGGAGCAAATGCGGCAATCATCATTGCAGCGATTCCAGCGCCGATGGTTATCGTCAGTATAGGATTAATCAGGTTGGTGGCTGTATCAATCCGGTCCTCTAACATGCTGTCGAAATAAGTCGCCGCCGAGAGTAGCAGTTCATCGAGGATGCCAGCTTCCTCGCCTGCCGCAATCATCTGCAACACAATACCAGAGAATACGTCGTAATCGCGAAAGGTTGCGGCTATGCCCGCGCCATTCTCGACTTCATCCGCAATGTCGCTAATGATTTCCTCAATATAGGCGTTGCCTGAGGCGGAAGCCGAGAGCCGCAGGGCATCAAGCAGCGGTACCGTATTGCGCATTTGTACCGCCAAAGTTCTGAGAAAACGAGATAGCGCTCCCATGCGCCAAATTACTCCTACGACAGGTATGGATAATTTTGTTTCATCCCAAATTCGACGGCCTGCGGAGGTATTAATCCAGATTACGAAGCTAGCTACAATGGTGAAGATTAGCAAAAAGATGATATGCCAGTTGGAAGTATAAACATCGCCGACTTCCAACAGAATCTGTGTAGGCAATGGCAATTCGGAATCATACATCGAGAACATTTTCTCAAAGCGAGGAAGAATGGCTGTAACCATAGCGTTGAAGACGCCAAAAAATGCTAAAAACATGAAGATTGGATATGACATGGCTCCGCGTACTTTGCGAGTAATCTCGTCAATACGCTGGAGGTATTCGGCCATCTGATTTAGTGAATCGTCTAGTTGCCCCGACTCCAATCCCGCTCTGACCACATTGACGTAAATGTCATCAAATATTCGTGGAAAATATGACATTGCATCACCGAAATCGATACCGCGCTGCACGTCGTTGGAAATGTTCTCGATTGCAATGCGGAGGCGCCGTTGCGGCGTTTCCTGCGCTAGATTGTTCAGTATGTCCACTAATTGCAGGCGGCTCGCAATCATGGATGAAAACTGTCGTGTAAAAATAAGCAGATGCGCAGTCTTGACCGCTGCCATCAATGTCCCCCGCCAAGCACGCGGATGACCTCTGCGTGGGTGGTCTCACCTTGTTCCACCAGGTCAAGGCCGGATTGTACAAGTGTCCTCATACCGTCTTTCGCCGCCAATGTACGTAATTCGTCTGCGTTGTAGTTTTCCGCCATTAGAATCTGTCGGTATTCATTGGTCATTTGAAACACCTCGAATACAGCCTGCCTGCCAAGGTATCCGGTACCGCGACAATGGTTGCAACCGCGTCCTCGGCCAATGGCGTACTGCAAATCAGGGTCAATATCGATACCCAGCAGTTCCAGTTTAGTTTCAGAAACGCCATCTGTCTCAAGTCTTTTACTAATTTCGCTACCATCAACCTGGAGTTTGCACTCGGGACAGATGGTTCGTACCAACCTTTGTGCAATTGCCAGCGTCATGGCTGACGCGACCAAAAATGGATCAATGTTCATATCCAACAACCGGGATATGACACCGATTGCGTCATTCGTATGGATAGTGGAAAAGACGATATGGCCCGTTAGTGACGCCTGAATGGCCATTTCTGCCGTCTCCAAGTCACGGCACTCACCGACCATGATGATGTCGGGGTCTTGGCGCAAGATATTACGAAGGCCTTGTCCAAATGTGAGGCCGATCTTATGGTTGACCTGCATCTGATGCACTCCCTCCAGCCGGTATTCGACCGGATCCTCGACGGTGAGGACGTTTTTGGAAGACTTATCTACGGAGCCAAGGCAGGAATACAATGTGGTGGTCTTGCCTGAACCAGTTGGTCCGCACAACATAATCAGCCCATAGGGTGCATTGAGGCCGTCAATTAACATGCTCAATTCATGTGGCCGCAGGCCAAGAAGGTCCGGCGATGGCATCAGGCTACTTTGATCCAGCAACCGCATGACGATTTTCTCACCGTATACAGTTGGAAAAGTAGATACGCGAACGTCAATGGGGTTCTGGTGAATATTGATGGAGACACGGCCATCCTGGGGCCGACGTTTTTCCGCTACGTCCATGCCGGAAAGAATTTTAATCCGTGATGCCACTTCTGGGTGCAGGGCGGCGGGCATGGCTGCTTCGTCGTGTAGAATGCCATCAACCCTGTTGCGTATCAGCAGACTGTGTTCGGTCGGCTCAACATGGATATCTGAAGCGCCCAGGGCATGGGCACGGAATAAAATATAGTCAACTATTATTGGCACATCCTGGTCTTCGAGATTTTCACGTAGCCTTTCCGCTGATTCCCAATCGATGTCGACTGTGATGCCGATTTCTCCATTTCCTTCCTCATTCAAATCTCGGCGTATACGCTTTAACGCATCTTTGAACACTGTTGGCGAAACTAGAACCGGCCGGACGGGATTCTTATTTGTATAACGCGTCACCCAGTCACGTGCTGGCACATCGAATGGATCTGTCGTGGCATATTCACCGATTTCGCCTTCATTGGTTTCCAGCAGCAGTATCCCTGCTTTTTCTGCCGAGTTAAGCGGCAGCCAGTCTGTCGTCCGCACTGCTTTTTGTAGTTCCTGGCTCGCCGTAATTCTGCGACAGGCAGCCCGCGCTGCGCCCCATTCATAAATTTCAGATTGATTGGTCAAATTTGGATTATTTACAATGGTAGAAAATACCGTAAGACCAGAATTCCTAGCCTCATTTTCTATTGACCTGGCTTGTTCTGCGTCCAGGAGACCGGCCAG
>CAZDQC010000213.1:0-3802 GCA_964507245.1 uncultured Rhodospirillaceae bacterium | reverse complement strand
TCTGCGGCAAAATTCCATCAAGCCTGACCAAGGTTACGGATAACATTCCGCAGCATGGACAAAAGTCATTATTGGAAAAAACACCGCCAGGATAACCGTTACTGGATAACATGTCGGAATTGTCAGAGTGCGCTGTCCCGGCCGTCGATGACCTGACGTACCACATCACCAATAAAATTTAGCGCCAGGACCGTCAAGAACAATGCCGCTGCCGGGAAACCCCATACCCAGGGGAATGTGGTCAGATCGCTCAAACCTTGGGCAATCATATTACCCCATGTAGGCGCTGGGGGTGGAATGGACAAGCCTAGAAACGACAAGGCGCCTTCGAATACAATCATACCGGAGACCGCCAGTAACGATATGGAAATTAGCGGCAGGGCGACGTTCGGCATTAACTCAATAAAGATGATGCGCCACTTGGTGGCACCCAAGGCCTCGGCCGCTAAAACGAATTCTCGCGTAGCGAAATTTAAGGTGTTCGCGCGAGCGATCCGGATCGCCCCGCCATTGCCATAGATGCCAAACAGTAAGATTAGGACGAGCAGATCCGCTCCAACTACCGACAGCACCACTAACAACAGGACTAGACCGGGAAAGGCCATTGTGACGTTGACATAAAACAGAATTGTCTGTTCGATCCAGCCCCGAAAATAACCGGCCATCAAACCAAGCAATAATCCGATGGAGAGCGCTATAACCGGCACGGCTACACCAATGATCAAGGAAACACGCGTTCCATAGAGGACGCGGGAAAAAATGTCTCTCCCTAAGGCATCCGTGCCGAACCAAAACCGGCCATTGGGCGCCAGCGAGATGCTTAGAAATTCCGTCTCCAGCGGGTCAATCAATGGTAACCAATCCGCGATCACGGCGCTGGCCACGACCAAAACCAACCAACCTACACAGATCCAGAAGAACCACCCCATGGGCCGCCGTTTGGCCTGGCGTACCGCCGGCTCAGTGACTCGAGCTATATCTTCGTTCAGGACAGTCATCGCTGAATTCTGGGATCGATAACTGCGTACAGCAAATCCACACCAAGGTTTGCCACAACATAGATAACCGCAATCGCTGTCACCGCTCCCTGAACAATTATGACGTCCCTAGCATGCACGGCCTCCACCAATAGCCGACCCAGGCCAGGCAGGGCAAATATGGTTTCGACGATCAAGACACCGTTCACCAGACCGGCAATTTGCAAGCCGATCACAGTCACAATGGAAAAGCAAGATGGCCGCAAGGCATGACGAAACAATATGTGTGCGGGTGGCAACCCCTTGGCCCGAGCGTTAAGAATAAAATTTTCCTGCAGGGTGGAGATAATGTCGCTGCGCAGGACTCGCATCAGCGCCGGCCACTCCGCTAAGCTAATTGCTAAGGCCGGTAATATAAGGCTGTGGATACTGCCCCAGACATCGTCCGAGAATTCCACATATCCCGTAGACGGCAACCATCGCAAGAACACCGCAAACAGGATCATCAACAACATGGACTTGATGAAGATGGGCAGGGATACCACACCGAACGCGACTCCTGTCAGTAGCCGGTCTACGTTCCGGCCCGCACGGTATCCACACAGGATGCCGCTGGGAACGGCTAGTAACAGAGCGAAGCTCTGGGCCATAACCATCAACTGAAATGAAACGCCCAGACGCTCACTAAGGGCCTCGCCAACCAATTGCCCGGTCACATGCGAACGACCAAAATCACCACTCATTGCGTCAACCAACCAGCGGCAATATTGCACCAGGATGGGATCGTCTAGATGCAATGCCGTCCGGGTTTGTGCTACCGCCTCTTGCGTGGCGTCTTGGCCAAGCATCAAAACGGTGACATCTCCCGGCAAAATGTGGAGTAGCAAAAACGTAATGAAAGTGACCACCAGGACTACTGGGATCATGTAAGCCACCTTCAAAACGATCCAGCGCATGGGTTAGGCTCAACTCGCCGCTCGGCCTAGTCTTTCAACCAGACCTCCGCCGCACGGAAAACTCCCTGATGCATCATTGGCAAGTTCATCACGCCCTTGCGCGCGATCACGAAATAAGTGCTGCGCCCACTCAGCAACACGGGCATTTGTTTGATAATTTCGTTCATGAATTCGCAATACGCCTGTTTCCGAAGAGCCACATCACGGCTTTGCCTGCCTTTGGTCAATGCGGCGTCAATAATTAGGTTGCTAATTTTTGTGACATTGCCGCCCGAAGTGGAATGGAAGGGCGTGTAAACTTGATAGTCAGGGTCAATCAGATCGCCAACTCGCCAAAAAGCGATGTCATAGTTTCCATACCAGACCGCGCCAATATATTGCGGTCCGACCTGTAGCTGGCGGAAATTTGCCTCGATCCCGACCCTCTTCCAAAAACTTTGGTACAATTGGCCCGCTAGCAATCCTAGGTCTGAATTGCCGGTGGTCAAAGTGATTTTCACTGGCTTGCCATATCCCTTTAACAGGGCCTTGGCTTTTTCGGGATCGTATTCAGGATAATCGACGTCCTTGCAATGCCACGACGATCCTTTGCCCCAAAAATCCGTGGCCATTTCCCGTTGCCCTTGGAAGATCACCTTTTTGACGATCTTGCGATCCACCGCATAGGCCATGGCACGGCGCACGCGCACATCATCGAAGGGAGGCCTGGAGGTGTTCATGACCGTAATAGATCCGCCGCTTCCCGAAAATCGCTTGATCTGGAACCTGCCTTCCTTTTCCGCGGCCATAACCTGCTTTTCATTCATGTTATAGGCGATATCGATGTCCCCGGCCCTTAACGCATTCATGCGTGCCTCCCGGTTTGGGATTTGCAGAAAAATAATTCTGTCAAGATATTGCCTACCCTTCAGATGGTAGTAGGGATTCCGGACAAGGGTCATGCTACTGCCCTGCTTCCATTTCGATACCATGTAGGGACCTGGACCAATAGGCTTTCGGTTAAGTTCCAAACCCATCTTCTCGGCATATCCGACCGGACCAACGCTATTTAAAAAGGAATTGGTACGGCCGGCAAGATAGGCCGGGGGATAAGGATAATTGTATTGCGTCTCGGTGGTGAATTCATCAATCACCACGATCTTCTTGACCATGGAGACGTATTTCGCAAAAGCCTGGTTACGCGTGGGATCCAACAATCGGTTCCAGTGTTCCACGATAGCCTGGGCGGTGAACGGCTCGCCATTGGAAAAATTCATATCCTTCCGCAAATGCCAACGACTGCTCAAGCCGTCGTCAGCAATAGTGCGCTTGGTTACGCCGCGCGGCTCCCACTTGCCATCGCCCGTGGGCTGATAGGTGCGGGGCCAGATCAGACTACCCACAGAAGTGGTGGCCAGATTTGGCGTCGCAATTGTGAAGGGATCAAAGCCCTGAATTTCAAAGCCATGACCAATGCGAAGTGTGCCACCTTGCTTCGGCTCATCTGCCGCCGGGGTTCCGTTAGCGTACAATCCAGCAGCCAACAAAACCGTACAGGTCAACAACGTTGCTTTTGACATGGACGAATCCCTCAATCATAGATGCGCAATGTTAAATTTAATTTACAAAATCTTGTTCCCGTGCGTCGTCGAAAATTCGCCCAACCGGAACGATTTAGACCGCACCCAAAGCCCGTTCGGATATTTGTCACGTCCCATGGAAACGGACGGATGACCAACCGGAACCAAATATTGGGCAGGCTGAATAGGCTGCCAATCAAAAACGACGCAAAGACTAGACCTATCACTACAACAACAAGCTGTAGGTGCGACTAGACTGTCACGGCCGGGGTAAAGACCCTTAGGACCCTAACCAGCGCCGAGGCCAAGT
>CAZDQC010000212.1:0-3808 GCA_964507245.1 uncultured Rhodospirillaceae bacterium | reverse complement strand
ACGCCCCACGATGTGATCGGCGGGCGCAAGCCCAGACCGAGGAAAGATAGAGCCGTCTCGGCAAGTATCATGGACGGGATGGAGAGTGTCAGGCTCGCAATCAAATGGCTCATAAAATTAGGTAGCAAATGTCGGGCGATCACCCGCGTGGGGCTGGCACCCATCAGGGTCGCGGCGGTGGCAAAATCTTCCTCGCGCAAAGCCAATAGCTTGGACCGCACGGCACGGGCTAGGCCGGGCCAATCCAACAAGGCCAGGATAATTGTAATGCCGAAGAAGACGCCGATGGGGCTCCAGGTCACAGGCAAGGCAGCCGAAAGCGCCATCCATAGGGGCAATTCTGGGAATGAGCGCAGCATCTCGATCAACCGCTGCACCACGTTATCCACCCAGCCGCCGTAATAGCCGGCCATGCCGCCAAGCGTTAAACCGATAATAAAACTGACCGATATGCCAATCAGACCCACGGTTAAGGATATGCGGGCGCCATATACGATGCGGGAAAACAAATCGCGGCCCAATCTGTCCGTACCGAACAGGAACAGAGTACCATGAACTGTTCGCCCACCCACCTTTTCCTTCGATGGACAGAAGAAATGGAAGCGCATACGCCACTGGCTCCAGAACTTATAACGAGCACCTTGGCAGAAGAAGCGTATCGGTTGCACTTGGTTGTGGTCCACCGTATAGATACGCTTCATGCGCTTGATGTCCCGGGTTACCTTGTATCCATAAACAAAGGGGCCGACAAACTCTCCCTCGTGAAACAAATTCACTACTTGTGGCGGAGCATAGATGAATTTGGCATTTCGCTTGGCCAAGGGATAAGGCGCCACCCATTCGACCATGATAATCGAGACATAAACCACGGCTAGGAAGATCATAGAGGCCACAGCCAGAGGATGGCGGCGCAGTTTCCACCAAATTAGTGTCCATTGACCAGCCATGAAGAAGCGCTCCTGCTCCCTCGTCAACCGCTCTACGGAATGGGGGTTGAAGGGGGCATCGGAGACCCAATGCTGTTCCTGATCTTCGCGGACGGTCATTTTACGGCCTCGGATCCAAGGCGGATACGTGGATCAAGAGCAGCCAGTGCCAAATCTGATACAAACATGCCAATTACCGTCAAGGCCGCCAGGAACAAGAGGAATGAACCAGCCAGATACTGATCCTGGCTTTGCAGGGCACTGACTAACATGGGCCCCGAGGTGGGCAGGCTCATCACCACAGCGACAATGGCGGAGCCCGAAATCATCTGTGGCAGAAGGTTGCCGATATCGGCCACGAAAGGATTAAGCGCCATACGCAAGGGGTATTTCATCAACAGCCGGCCGCTCTTCATCCCTTTCGCCCGGGCGGTTGTGACATACTGTTTCTGCAATTCGTCCAGCAGGTTAGCACGCAGGCGGCGGATCATCCCCGCGGTGCCCGAGGTGCCGATCACGATTACCGGCACAACCATATGTTCGCAGACAGAGACAAACTTGTCCCAGGACATGGGCTGGCCGATATAATTCTCGTCCATCAAGCCGCCGATGGAGACACCAAAATATTTCTTGCCCAAGTACAAGAGGATCAAGGCGAGCAGGAAATTTGGCGTGGCCAGACCGATGTAACCGATGAAGGTCATGGCGTGGTCGCCCACGGAGTATTGCCGCACCGCCGTGTAGACGCCGATAGGGAAAGACACAGCATAGACGAACAGCATGGTGGTGAAATTCAGGAGAAAGGATAGATAAAGTCGGTCTCCAACCACTTGGCTTACAGGTAGGTTATACTCAAAGGACCAGCCCAGATCTCCCTGCAGGATGCCAGAAAAACCGTTGTTGCCCGGCCAGATCCCCAACCACACCGCGTATTGTTCCAGCATCGGCTTGTCCAGGCCAAATTCCTGGCGCAGAAAGGCCAGCTTTTCAATCGCGGCCCGGTCGCCTTGGGCGATTAGTTCTGCCATCTGATTGGAGAGATAGTCGCCTGGGGGCAATTGAATAATAATGAAGGTCACGATCGAGATCACCAGTAGTGTCGGGATCATCACCAGGACGCGGTGTGTGAAATAGGTGAACATGTCTTATTTCGCTCTCATGCCCTCACCACGCTGCTATCGGTCAAACCAGAACGTATCGGGCCGATAAATTCCGAAATGGGCACCCGGATCCCAGTTATAGATGCCCTCCCTGGGCACGTTCATCAGGCCCTGCTTTACCACCACGGGCTGCTGCACGCCGGCAACGACACCGATGGAATAAACCTGGTCAGCATGAATTTCCAGCATGCGGTGCCAGATCGCCTCGCGTCGCTTCGGATCAGTCGTTTCGATCCATTCCGCCGACAGTCGCGAAAGCTCCTGAGCCTCGGGCATATCAGGAGCCATACCCATCTTACCGGAGGTTTCAAAATGTTGCCCCCATTTTGGCCACATTAATTGCTGCTGGGAGGTGGGTGCCAGTTCCTCGGGCGAGGACGCTGCTGTAGCAACCCCATTTTCCAGGCCACTCCAGATCGACATTAGAGCCTGGCCGGAAAAAATGCGGTTGCGGAAGACTTCCCGCTGCGACGGTTTGATGAACATCTTGATGCCAATTTCGGCCCAGGTTTCAGCGATCAGTTCTAATACGTCCGTTTGTTCGGTGTCCTCGCCCGCCGTCTCGACGATGATTTCCAGGGGCCGGCTATCAGGCAATAACCGGACGTCGTCGTCGTTGTATTCCGTTAGACCTATCTGATCCAACAAGTCCGAGGCCATATCAAGATCAAACTCCGCCCAGTTCTTTTGATACTTCTTGCGGAACAAGGGACTGTCCGGCAGTAGAGTGTTGTTGCCTTGAATGGCCTGACCAAAGAACAAAGATTCATTCACCGCCTCTCGATCAACAGCCAAGCTAAGAGCGCGGCGAAATCGCACGTCTCGCATCAGTTTAGCCCAAACCGGATCCGCGACGTTCATGTTGGGATACAGAGCCACGTGAGCGCCTCGAGCAATGCGCCAAAGGAAGATGTCAAACTTGCCGGATTTCTTGTTATCCAGCAGGAATGTCAGATTGTTGAAAGCCAGATTGCGGGCCTGCAGGTCAACCTCGCCCATGCCCGCCTTGGCCGCAATCAGTTTTCCGTCGGATACGATCATGATCACATTGTCCAAATAGGGCAACTGCTGGCCCTGTTCATCGACCCTGTAATAATAGGGATTTCGCATCCCGGTGAAGCGAGTGGCCGGCGGCCGTGTGGTATTCATCCAGGGCTGCAAAGTGGGCAGGTTCGGGTTGTCAAACCGGTACATATTGTCGAACCGATTATGCAAAGACGCCCAGCTGCGCGTCCGATGCTTACGCAGCAACTTTTTAAGCTTTTTCTTGTTGGCGTATTTGCCGTGGTATTGCTTCAGATAGTGCGAAGGACGATAGATGAACAGGGGGGATGCACCGGCCAGGCGAGGCAAGAAGAATGGATTAACCCCGGCCCATGTATAACGCACCGTTGATTCATCTAGCACCTCAAACACCGGCGGCTGGCCATTCACCATCATCAAGCGCGGCGGACCAGCAGGTGACGTCTTTAAATTATTAGCCACGTCCTCCCACCAATAGCGGAAATCCTCCGCCGTGAAGGGATGTCCGTCAGACCACTTGTGCCCCGGCCGCAGCTTAAGGGTAAATTGGCGACCATCCTTCACCTCCACCGATTTCAATATGTCGGCCACCAATTCAAATTTTTCATTGTAGCCTACCAGACGGGCGTAGCCATAGACGCACAGCAAGCGGACATCCTTGGCTCGGCCAATCATGGTGCGCAGATCGCCTCCGTGGCG
>CAZDQC010000211.1:0-3813 GCA_964507245.1 uncultured Rhodospirillaceae bacterium | reverse complement strand
AACCTGGTCATAGAAGAGACCTTGGAACCGGATCTGCCCATCTGTGATCCGCACCATCACCTTTGGGAATTCAACCATGCGCGCGTGGCACACCGGTATTTGCTGGACGAAATTCTGGAAGACCTTAATTGCGGACACAACGTAATTTCCACCGTGTTCATCGAATGCGGTGCTATGATCGATGTCAATAATCCTTCGCCGATGAGAATGGTCAACGAGACCACCTTCGTTGCCGGTATTGCAGCAATGAGTGCTTCCGGTCTGTATGGCAATTGTGGGGTGGCGGCCGCAATTGTCGGTCACGCTGATCTGTGTATGGGCGACGGCGTTGCTCCAATATTGGAAGCTCATCTAGTAGCTGGTGACGGGAGGTTCCGGGGCATTCGTCATTCTTGCACCTGGGATGCCTCAGCTGTCGTGCCCAACGCTCGATGCTTGCCTCTCCGACATCTGTATCGTCAGGACAATTTTCGTCAAGGATTTGCCCACCTAGCGAAATATAAAATGAGCTTTGAAGGCTGGTGCTATCACACGCAGATCGGGGAGTTGACTGAACTTGCCGCGGCTTACTCCGATACGACTATCATACTGAATCATTTTGGCGGTCCTGTTGGTATCGGGCCATACGAAGGTAAACTCGAAGAAAACTTCGCCCAGTGGCAGGCGGACATCGCCGAACTGGCAAAATGTCAAAATGTTGTTGCTAAGCTTGGTGGAATCAATATGGAACTAAACGGTTTTGGATGGCACGAACAGGACCGCCCGCCCACTTCGCAAGAATTGATGGAGGCCACCCGACCCTATTACGAATACACCATCGAGCAGTTCGGGCCCGATCGCTGTATGTTCGAGTCTAATTTCCCTGTGGACATGTGCACTTGCAGTTACAATGTGCTTTGGAACAGCTTCAAACGATTGACCAAAAATTATTCAGCAGATGAAAAGGCGAAGCTTTATCACGACACCGCTACCCGGATTTATCGTCTTTGATTAAAGCCATGCAGGTGATTTCTTGAGTGGCTTCAACTGGGCTAGCCTGCTGCCTGATGACCTGTCGCTTTGGCTAGCCATATCACTCTTGGTACTTAGCGCCTTTACCTCGTTCATTTCTGCTGCCTTAGGCATGGGCGGTGGCATGGTACTTCTAGCAGTAATAGCAACTATATTGCCGGCGCACGCCCTAATTCCTGTGCACGGAGTAGTACAAATCGGTTCCAATGTCTCCCGCGCGGCTGTCATGGTACGGCATATCCATCTGCCCGTGCTTTTGCCAATGACACTTGGCGGTCTGCTAGGTGCCGTGATTGGCGGCCTGATCGCAATGCGTCTGCCGGACTGGTTGTTGTACCTGGCGGTTGGGATTTTTGTCCTCTGGTCCGCCAGAAACAAGAAAAGCTTTGGCCTTGGTCAGGCGACGATTTTCCTAGGCGGGATAATTTCCGGCTTCCTGACTATGTTTATTGGTGGCACGGGTCCGTTTGTCGCCGCCGTTATAAAATCCCTGAACCTGGATCGCATGGCCCATGTAGGCACTCAGGCTGGCTGCATGGTGTTCCAGCATGGTTTAAAGGTCGCTGTCTTTGGAGTTCTTGGTTTCAACTACCTCCCCTATCTACCCTTAGTAATCGGCATGATAAGCTTTGGTATTCTGGGAACTCTGGTCGGCCGGCGGGTGCTATATAGCATGGGCGACAGCCGGTTCCGCATAGCTCTCAACATTCTATTGATCTTACTGGGTCTGCGGCTGCTGTGGATGTCCGGGTCAGCCGTTTTACAAGGAAGTTGATTGCCTGAGATAGGTCGCTCAAAATGCTAACAACATAGATGAGGAAGCAATTATGAAATTCGGACTGCGTTATTGCAATACGGGCCGTTATGTTGATCCTGCCGAAGCGGTCGAACTAATTCTGGCGGCTGAAGAGGCTGGATTTGAATCGGCTTGGACCGTAGAACACACCGTAATTCCGGCAAATTATCAATCTGCCTACCCTTATTCGGAGGACGGCAAAATGGCCGGCGGCCAAGATGACGTCCCTCTACCCGACCCCCTGATTTGGATGGCCTATGTAGCCGCGGTTACTTCTAAGATAAAGCTAGCCACCGGAATTCTAATCCTACCCCAGCACAATCCTGTCATAACTGCTAAGCAGATCGCCACCTTAGACATGATGTCCGGCGGCCGAGTACTATTGGGTATCGGAGTAGGCTGGATGCGCGAGGAATTCGAAGCCCTGGGCGCACCATTCGTGGACCGAGGGGCGCGGACGGACGATTATGTAGCCGCCATGCGCGCTTTATGGAGTCAAGAAAAAGCCACTCATCAGGGGGAATACGCTAACTTCGAGAACATCTATTGCCGACCCCAACCCATAGACGGCACAGTCCCAATTATCGTGGGAGGCCATTCTCGCCCCGCGGCGCGCCGAGCGGGGCGCTTGGGCGACGGGTATTTTCCAGCCCGTGGCGCTCCAGCTGATTTGATAGGTCTCGCCCGGCAAACAGCCGAGGAGCATGGCCGCGACCCCGATACCCTGGACATCACCACATCATTTCCAGACGATATGGACCAAATTTCTGCCCTAGCCGACGCTGGTGTGGATCGTCTGTTGGTCCCCGTTACACCTATGGCCGGCCTAGAAACACGGATTTCCAACCCCGACGACATAAAGAACTGGCGCGATGTAGTAGACAAATACCGCGATCTCTAGGACCTAGTTTACGGCAGCCATTTTGCTCCGGTTTGAAGTAAATCATAGGTCACGGTGATTGTCCTTCTTTCCGATTTCGTCAACCCTTGTTGCAAGGTAGAAAACATTTTTATCCTTGGGATAAACCTTCAACGCGTTCAGTATGCAAGCTAATAACAGCTGCTGCTGTTTCTTCTATAGAGCGCCTGGTGACATCAATTTTTGGCCAGCCTTTTGAATCGAAAAGGCGGCGAGCGGTGATAACCTCTTCTTTTATTGCATCAATATCGACATAGTTGGTATCGGCGAATTGATTCAGATACTCTAGGCGATTACGCCGGATATGAACAAGCCGGTCCGGTGATGCGGTGAGACCTACTACTAAAACATTCTTTAAATTGAGCACTTCATCTGGCAAGGAAATTCCAGGTACCATTGGGATGTTTGCTGCCTTCAACCCGCGATTCGCTAGGTACATACAGGTGGGTGTTTTTGAAGTACGAGATATACCTATCAGGACTACATCAGCTCGATCAAAATCTTGCACCGATTGTCCATCGTCGTGGTGTAGAGAATATTGGATGGCATCGATACGTTTAAAATAGTCCGCATCCATGATGTGCTGTCGGCCAGGTAATTCGCGGCTTTCTACGCCTAGATAATTTTCCAGGGCACCAATGATGGGGTCCAACACTGGCACACAGGGCACGTGCAGTCGGCGGCATTCGTCACTCAAAATTTCTCGCAATCTCTGATCTACCAGCGTAAACATCACGAGACCGGGATTTTTCTCAATTGCGGCAATAACAGGTACCATGTGAGAATCCGAACGGATCATCGGCCAGAGATGGCGATCAGATTCAACACCTTCAAACTGCGCCAGCGCTGCAGTTGCTAGGGAAATAAGGGTGTCACCTGTCGCGTCAGACACCAAGTGAATATGGAATTGCTTCATGACCTCACAGCAATTTTAATTTTGGTATTAGTGGGGATAAGCGGCCCTTGTCCCAAGCACAAGGATTTTCGTACACCTAATATGAAAAGAGCTAATTAACGTTATACCAAGCTTAACAATAAGCCGCATTCACATCGCAATCATGTGAATGCCACAGCTAATACATCTTAT
>CAZDQC010000210.1:0-3998 GCA_964507245.1 uncultured Rhodospirillaceae bacterium | reverse complement strand
TTGCCCGCATCCTCCTTGTAATACGCGTAGTTGTCCTGATCTCGCAGCACGGGTAGATCGGGAGTAACGCCGTCGAAGGGTTCCGTCACCACATAAAAATGTTCACAGGCGTGCAAAGGTAGCGGAGTTTGTGTCATTGCACCGACCGACCGACCCCACATGCCAGTGCAGTTAACTACGATTTCTGTTTTGACCGTTTCTTCGCCCACGGAAACGCCGATAATTTTTCCGTTCTTAATCAGAATGTCGGTTACTGCAGTATTTTCTAAAATAGTTGCTCCACCGCCACGCGCCCCCTTAGCCAGAGCCTGTGTCAGATCGGATGGGTTAATTTGGCCGTCTTTGGGCAAAAAGACACCACCCACCACATCGTCAATATTCAACAGTGGATATTTGGCCAGAACGTCCTTCGGCCCGATTTCTTCTACCTCGACGCCAAACACCCTCGCCATGGAGGCGCCCCGCCGCAATTCTTCCAATCGCTCCATATTAACGGCCAGAGACAATGATCCATTTTGTTTAAAACCGGTAGCCTGGCCGGTCTCCGCCTCCAGCCTGGTATAAAGATCTGTCGAATATTTTGCTAATTGTGTCAGATTCTGAGTTGCTCGCAACTGTCCGACCAGTCCGGCCGCATGCCATGTCGTACCCGAGGAAAGTTGCTTCCGCTCTAACAACAGCACGTCGCTGATACCGAGTTTGACCAGATGGTAGGCGATGGAACAACCAACAACGCCGCCCCCGACGATAACGACGCTGGTTTGGTTTGGTAGTAACTTTGGCATCGAACACCCCGGAATTTTGGATATTTACCGAGCACACTACTGGATCAACTCCACATGAGCCATAATGCATCCACAGATTTGAGGATAGATATGTGGCATACGGTCTTGTGAAACGAAATGGATCAGTCATCGACGGTTCTAGCATGCGGCCAGACTGACGCTGGCGTCGGCGTTGGGTATAGTAAGGTCGCACAAATTGGGAGTATTCCAGACGGTGGCGGTCTCGATATCCGTTTGGGCATGCATTCAGTATTTATCCCGACGGCAGAGATAGGCACCTATATCACTCGCTCTATTGTAGATATGGCAGTGATGTGACCAATAGGGCCAAGCCGATGATGATGACAGCGAAGATTATTTGACCACGCTTTGTGGTCCAGCCTTTGGGCACACCCAACAATAGGGCCACACGACGACCGCCGAGCCACCAGACTAGGCCACCGGCAATGATCAACAGGATGAGCGCAACTTTCATTGCCGGAAGAAAATTCTAGGCCGCATCATCTTTCAGGTGGGCATCCAAATAGTTACCGACTTCCTTGGAGACACGATCCATTTTGCCCTGAAAGAAATGGGTAGCACCGGAAATTTTCCGATAGTCGATTGCGATACCCCGTTGCGCCTGCAGGCGCGCCGCCAAAGCCGCAGCATCAGCCTCCGGTACAGTTTCGTCACGGCTTCCGTGGACGATGAGACCTGAAGCGGGACAAGGTGCGAGGAACGTGAAATCAAAATTATTCGCAGGCGGTGCGATGGAGATAAAGCCAGCAATTTCGGGCCGACGCATCAACAACTGCATGGAGATCCAGGCCCCAAAGGAATAACCGGCAATCCAGCAGGTCTTGGCATTTGGATTGATGCTTTGCAGCCAATCAAGGGCAGAGGCGGCATCGGACAGCTCGCCCACACCATTATCGTAAGCCCCCTGACTTCGACCTACCCCTCGAAAATTGAATCTTAAAGCGGAAAATCCCCGTTCCACAAAGGACTGAAAAAGATTGTAGACGATCTTATTGTTCATGGTGCCGCCAAAACGTGGGTGGGGGTGTAAAACGATGGCAATCGGCGAATTGGTTTCTTCGCTCTCGTTATAGCGACCCTCAAGGCGTCCGCACGGACCGTTAAATATCACTTCAGGCATAGCTGGACACTCCTTTTCACCGATGCTTCAACCCACACACTTTAGGGAGCTATCGGGACCAATCGTTTCGGTCATATAAGGCACCCTGGCCCAATTCTGCAAGCTTTCGTGCCGAGAATTATCGAATTGATCCAAAATGCTCAATGGAAAGGATAATCTTGAACAATTGTCCTCGTCTAATTAGGTTAAGGAGGTGCTCAGGTTCGCCGGCCTGTGGAAATGCCGCAGATTTCGACGAGGGGCTCCTGGGCATAGTCGATTCTACACGGGTAAATAGCTGTGTAGAGCAAATCAATGCGGAGATGCATCATGTTCAAGACCTTTCGCGATGATATCGCGGCTTGCATGGCCCGTGATCCGGCAGCTCGCTCCAAACTGGAAGTCATATTAGCATATCCCGGTTTTCATGCTGTGGTGTGGTATCGGATGTCCAATTTGCTGTGGCGGAAGCGGTTTTTCCTCGCAGGCCGGTTTGTATCGCACATTGGCCGCATGCTCACAGGTATCGAAATTCATCCGGGCGCCACGATTGGCAAAGGTTTCTTCATTGACCACGGAACGGGCGTGGTAATCGGTGAAACGACAGAAATTGGTGACGATGTCACACTGTACCACGACGTCACCTTGGGAGGAATTTCCCCATCGGTAAATTCCAATTCCCAGCGCCAACAAAAGCGCCACCCCACTTTGGGCAATGACGTCATAGTCGGCTCGGGAGCGCAGATCCTTGGCCCCATAAAAATTGGTGATGGAGCCCGGATCGGCGCAAATTCGGTCGCCCTTGTGGACGTGGCTGCGGGGACGACCGTTGTTGGAATTCCGGCCAAGGTTGCGAGAACCCGCAACAATGATGGAGATGGCGGCCGGGCTCCTTTTGCCGCCTACGGCACCCAAGCGGACATCCCTGATCCAGTGCAAAGGGTTATCGATGCATTGCTTGACAAGGTGCAGGGCTTGTCCATGCAGGTGGAGGATCTGGAACGACGTCTGGCTGAATCGGAAAAGGGTGAGTGGAGCATCAGGCCCACCTATGATGACTCCGAGGACGATACCGATGACAATGGTTGTACCGACCGCAACAACTAGGAGGGCGACATAGTCTTGGCCCAACGGATTTACCTGGATTACAACGCCACAGCGCCGATCCGTCCAGAAGTGATCGAGCTGATGTGCAAAATCATGTACACCGTGGGAAATGCTTCGTCTGTACACGAGCCGGGACGTCAAGCACGCCAAAGGGTTGAAACTGCCCGTCAACAAGTCGCCAACCTAGTCTCGGCGTCGGTCAAAAACGTTATATTTACCGGTAGCGGTACTGAGGCCGATAACCTTGCTCTACAGGGATTTCTACCCCGGCATCTGATTGTATCGGGCGTTGAACATGGTGCTATCCTGGCTCCGGCACTTCTGTTAGACCCATACGCATCTATTGTTAAAGTCGGGTCGCAGGGCCAATTGGACCTTGCCTCACTCGAAGCTGCACTATCCGCCAGTGACGGGCCTGCCCTGGTATCTTTGATGCTGGCCAACAATGAAACCGGCGTGATACAGCCGGTTGCTGAAGCGGCGAAAATCGCCCATGCCCACAACGCTCTGGTGCACTGTGACGGCATTCAGGGGGCGGGCAAGATCCCCTTAGATATTAATCAATTGGGGGTCGATTTTCTATCGTTGTCAGGCCACAAGTTTGGCGGACCGCAAGGCGTTGGCGCACTCGTGATGCGGGAAGATCGGCCGGTACTGGCGCAGATGGTCGGAGGCGGTCAGGAAATGGGCCGGCGTTCAGGCACCGAGAACGTTGCGGGGATTACCGGGCTTGGCGAGGCGGCGCGTCTGGCGGCAGATGAACTCGAACGGTTCGCGGCATTAACCAAAATGCGTGATCGTATGGAAGAACAGTTAGCCGAAGTTGCTCCCAGTCGTAAGGTAATCGGTAGCGACGTTTCGAGGCTGCCCAATACATCCTGCGTGACCATGCCTGGCGTCCGTTCCGATACTCAAGTGATGGCACTAGATTTAGCAGGCATCTCTGTAAGCGCCGGTTCCGCCTGTTCATCTGGCAAGGTGTCAGC
>CAZDQC010000209.1:0-4038 GCA_964507245.1 uncultured Rhodospirillaceae bacterium | reverse complement strand
CATGGCAATAAATATCTTTGGCTTTCCCTACATCGCCATGGTGCCGGTGATTGGCGATCAGATCTTGGGCCAGGGCGCGGTAGCCATAGGGATGCTGCTGTCGGCGGACGCGGCGGGTGCCCTAGCAGGAGCCTTGTTGATCGCAAACTTCGCCCGGCAGCACCACTTCTCGGCCATCTATTTCTATTGCTCCATTGTATTTCTTGGGGGTGTTCTGGCCTTTTCCCTGTCGCAGTTCTACACCCTATCCCTGGTTTTTTTGTTCCTATCAGGCCTTGGTGTGGCTGGATTTGCGGCCATGCAATCCACCATTGTCTTCACTGCCGCCCCACCAGAAATGCGGGGGCGTCTAATGGGTGTTCTTGCCGTCTGCATCGGTGTCAACCCTTTGGGTATTTTGCAGGTAGGCATACTGGCGGATTGGTTCGGCGGCGCTTTAGCCGTCACCATCATCACGATCGAAGGCCTAGCAGCAATACTAGCAGCCGCTCTGCTTTGGCCACATTTCTGGCGGCGCGGAAATTGATGTCCGTCGGCGATGTCGCCAGTGTTCCACAAGCGGTCTCGCTATCGCCCACGTGAAAGGAGCCGCTAGGTCACTCCGGCAGTGATCGCAGTGCTCACCCCCGATTTGAATTTTCCCATTCTTGTCTGCATAGTTTGACAGCGCCACTTGATGACGGCACGTTAGTGGCTACAAATTAGAAATAGAAGATGGGAGATAGACACATGGGCAGTCATCACCATCGGGCTGTATTAGCCGGTGGGTGTTTTTGGGGCATGCAGGATTTGATCCGAAAATTGCCTGGCGTGATTTCAACTCGTGTCGGATATACCGGCGGCGATATTCCCAACGCAACATATCCCAACCACGGAACTCATGCAGAAGGTATCGAAATTATTTTCGATCCGGACCAGATCAGCTACCGAACGATTTTAGAATTCTTTTTTCAGATCCATGACCCTACCACCCTGAACCGGCAAGGCAATGACATGGGACCATCGTATCGTTCTGGCATCTACTATGTTGACCAGGAGCAAAAGGCCGAGACAGAGAACACCATCAAGGACGTGGATGCCTCAGGGTTATGGCCAGGCAAGATTGTGACCGAGGTCAAGCCGGCGGGTGACTTCTGGGAAGCCGAGCCAGAGCATCAGGACTATTTGGAACGATTGCCCTACGGATACACCTGCCATTTTATCCGCCCTAACTGGAAACTGCCCCGACATGAGGATGCAGCTTGAAATTCAAGCAGCGCCATCAACACAGTTGAACCTGATCTACTGCAGTGCCGTTTAGGCGCCATTGCTTCGTTAGAGATTGTTCTCCAGGTCTTTGAATTACGCGTCAAATATGCAGCCCGGACCGAAACGGATCTGCTCAAGTCAAGCAAGCCGATCGCAGCCTGGCAATAGCGCCATCGTTCAGCTGAAGAACTTCGTTCAGATATTTCTTAACGGTGCCGCATTGATCCTCAATCGCCTTGAAGGCTCCGTATAAATACTCCTCGCGCGCAGAAAAGATGGATGCGACGGTCTCCACATCCATGTCAGGGCGTTCCCGCCCTGCGCGGTCCCAATATTTATTGGTTAACAAATAATCCTCGAACACCGTTTCCCGCGGTACGCCCAGGGCCGAAAGGACTATAGCCGCACCCGTACCAGCCCGGTCCTTGCCAGCGGTACAATGCACAATACACTTCTCCCCCTGCGCCAGACGTTGCATCAGGGTGCCGTAACCTCTGGCATAGAGGAAAGGATAGTTTTTGTAATGATCGGCCATGTATGACCGGGCAAACGCAGCCGCGTCGTCGGCAACCTCAAAAGAATCTAGAAACGAGGCACTGGGCCGTTCGTCCAATCCCAGGGCCAACACCTCAACCTGATCGTGGCCCAGGAACCGAGAGGGCTCCTCCGCTCGTTCGTCGCCATATCGCAAGTCGACCGCAGTATTCACTCCCAACCCGCATACCTTGGCCATATCCGCGTCAGTCAAAGCAGCCAACGTATCCGAACGAAAGAAGGTTCGCCATTTCACCGTCTTGCCATCTGCAGTTTCGTAACCACCCAGATCCCGGAAATTCGAAACGCCTTCCAGTTCAATTCGCCGCTCCATGAAATTAGCCACCTCCTCTAACGCAAATATTTTACAAAAAATCTGTTACAAATTTCAGTCGGCCTGTCCGTTCAATTACCCTTGAATTTGGGTGACCGTTTTTCGAGATATGCGGCTACGGCCTCGTTTCGGTCAGTGGTGTCTTCGGCTAGTAAATGCTGGTCAAAATCCGCGTGCATGACGGACCTGTCGAGTGCGGAAGTGATGGCATTCACGCTACGCTTAATCATTTGCGCCGGTACGGGCGGCAGGGCGGCATAATGGCTAGCCCATTCCATCGCCTTGTCCATGACTTGTTGCGTTTCTACAATTTCGTCCAAAGCTCCCCACTCAAACAAAGTCGGTCCCGGAAAATGCTTGCCACTGATGACTAACTGCTTGGCACGGGCAGGACCTACCAAATGCACCAAGAGCGGCAGGCTCTGCCACATCAAGTTCACGCCAATCAAGATCTCCGGATAGGACATAAAGCAGTCCTTGGCACCAACACGAAAATCCATGGCCGTGGCAAGACAAGCGCCACCTCCCATGGCCGCGCCCCTCCATGCAGCAATGGTGATTTGATCCATATCCAGGATGGCCTGGATACAGTGTTGGCCGATGCGCCGACGTCGCCGGCGAACCGTCAGCAGAGCGTGCACCGGATCTTTAGCCGTCAGATCGGCACCTGAATTGAAATGCTTGCCGGCACCGGTGAAAATGACCACGCGCGCAGCTTCGTCATCCCTAAAACTTAGTGCCGCATGCTCGATTTCCTCAATATGACGGTAATTAAGAGCATTGGCCTTTTCCGGCCGATTGAAGGTCACCACGGCGACCTCACCCCCCCGTTCCACCTGGATGCAATCATATTCCATTAAGACACTCCTATTCGTCAGGCCATTCCGGCGTTTTTTTGCTGGCGAATGCCTGGGCACCCACCTTTCTGTCATTGGAATTCATCACCCGTGTCTGAACGAAATTGGTAACTTGATCCACCGCCGTGTAATCCAGGGACGACCCGCGTACCATTAGCTCTTTCATACCCTGCACCGCCTTGGGGCTTAGTTCTGCCAAACGATGGGCCGCCTTCTCTGCTTCGGCCATAAGCTGGTCATCAGCCACTACCTTGTTGATCAAACCCACCTCGCGCGCTCGTTCGGCATTAACACGGTCGGCGGATAGCAATAATTCCGACGCGATGGCCCACGGCATAATGCGGGGAAACCAGGCTGCCGGAATGGTCGCGATGCCCCACTGCGGTTCAGGCAGCCAGAAAGAAACATCCGCCGTCGCGATGCGGATGTCCGTGTCCATGGCGATCCACATCCCATAACCAACACAATGGCTGTGCAGGGCGGCAACGATGGGTTTGTAGACGCCCCTTGTACGAGTGATATCCGGGAAATTACCAGTGTATTTGTAGTTTTCCGGCGCCCCACCAGACAAATCGGCGCCGGCACTGAAACACCGCCCGTTGCCGGACAAAATCGCGGCACGCAATTTCGGATCCGCCTGAAAATCCTGCCAGACCTGGCCTAGTTCCTCATGCATAGTTGCGTCCATAGCATTCAGTTTGTCCGGCCGGTTCAAGGCGACATAGGCGATATGGCCTTTTTTCTCATACTCGACGGTGGTGAGATCCATAAATTTTCTCCAAAAAAGCCTTTGCTAATGCCAATCATCAGCGGGATCGAAACCGGCGTCTTCTGCCAGCACGCCGTGACCTGGCACATAGTTGATTTCTACCCGAATGCCGTCAGGGTCCTCGCACAAGACATAGTAATAGCCGGGCGCCCAGGGGCCATCCTTGGCCGGGCTGACGATACGGGCTCCCATATCACGGAGTAGCCCTTCAACCTGATCCACGTCTTCACGGGACCGAGCGCGAAAGCATATGTGATGCAACCCTACACGCCCCTGCTTGAAACTCTCACCTGCAT
>CAZDQC010000208.1:2587-4072 GCA_964507245.1 uncultured Rhodospirillaceae bacterium | reverse complement strand
GAACCCGTGACCTACTGATTACAAATCAGTTGCTCTACCAACTGAGCTACGCCGGCATAGTCCCGTTTTAGCCGCTTGTAAGGAGGTGCTCAACTTTTTTCAAGTGGCGCGGTACAGGACTGGATTCTCGGCAAAATTTCAAAAAATTTAGATAGGACGTGTCTGTAACGAGAAAGCAAATTTGTTGCGGCGCAACAATTTGTTCGTGGTCGCCGTAGGCAGCCACATTTTATATTTTTTTGGGTTTGGCATTCCCGCCAACTTTAGTCCGTTCCTTGCATCTATATTGGCAATCTGGTCTGGGGCCGTGAGGTATTTGTCCCAGTCTTTGCCATCTAGATCCTGAAGTGGGGTTTGGGTCAGCCGGTGGCAGGCATGTTAGCCTACAGGTTTGGAACGGCCAAAATAGATGCCGTCAGTGGTTTCCGATGCCTTGGTCGCGTTAAGAATTAATAAGGTAATCACTGCCCGATGAAAGGTAGCGAATCTGCCAAACAAAATTAAAGCGGTAGTTACCACTGCCCTGCAATTTTCCAACGGCACTTGGTCGGAATTATAAAAAAACTAGTTAAGCGATGCCAATCCCGCATACCCGATCTCCACGACTATGCACTAGAAGCCTTGCAGGAAAATCTTAACCCCAACTTGTACCAATATGGCTCAACCAGAATTAACACTAACTAACTGTTCACCACAATTTACGCGAGCAACCAGTTTCCTACTGGTCTAATGGCATATAGCTTCTTATCATTCAGCCATGGCGGCATTTTCGGGCATTGCGGCGGCTTTTCTGATCCTGGTGACGTCCACCGGACTATCATGGGCGGATCAGAAGGACCCTCGGCTAGACATACTGTTTGTGGAACTGCAAGAATCCGACAACCCTCAAAAGGTGCGATTGATCGAAAGATCGATATGGAGCATTTGGGTGGCAAGCGACAGCCCGACACTGGAGTTGCTCATGAACCGCGTAATCATGCGTATGGGCAACCAGGAATACGGCGAAGCCTTGCGTCTTCTCGACGCCATCGTAACCATTTCCCCAGAATACGCCGAAGGGTGGAACAAACGCGCTACCGTCTATTATTTGTTGGGTCGTTACGAGGACTCCATCTCAGATGTCGAAAAGACCTTGGATCTTGAGCCGCGCCATTTTGGCGCCCTGAGCGGCCTTGGCCTTATTTATAATCGCCTCGACGAAGATGCAGCAGCATTGGATGCCTATGAACGGGCACTAAAGGTCAACCCACATCTCGGCCGGGCCAAACTGGAAGTGAAACGCCTACGTGGCAAAATAAAAGGCAAGAAAATCTAATACAAATTCAGGCAAAATTGTCCCGTTTAATCTAAATTAATCGCGCCTCAATGCACCAGCCCGGGCCCACGGATACGCCTTATCTTAGCTCCTTTGCCTACTCCTCCTTCAGGAATTCGCTGATAATCGCGAAGACGTTAAAACAATTCCTACCAAATCCATCAATGACC
>CAZDQC010000208.1:0-2487 GCA_964507245.1 uncultured Rhodospirillaceae bacterium | reverse complement strand
AGGCCACACCTACGGAATCCAGGCTATCCGCAAGCTGTTGGTGGCGCCTGGCGTGCCGAAAGGTACCCCGGCAGTAATCACCAGCCGGTCGCCAGTGGCGGCGATACCCCGGTCTACGGCAGCGCGACAGGCCAAATCCACCATGTCGGTAAAGCTGGAGGCGTCCACGCTGTGCACACAACTCAATCCCCAAGCTACCGATAGACGTCGGGCGGTGATCCGCCTTGGCGTCAGTACAAGGATAGGCACTGGCGGCCGTTCGCGAGCCGCGCGCAAAGCGGTGGACCCGGAAGTCGTGTACGTCACGATAGCGGATGCTGAGATCGTAACTGCCACCTGCCGGGCCGCCGCCGTTATGGCATCTGCAGATGTTGCCTCGGGATCTGCATGCTGGCCATCCATGATGCTGCGATACCCATGGTCACTTTCCACCTTAGCCGCCACGCGGCTCATAACTTCTACGGCCTGGCGCGGATAGGTCCCGGCCGCCGTTTCACCCGACAGCATGACGGCATCTGTGCCATCATAGACCGCTGTGGCTACGTCCGAGACCTCTGCTCGCGTTGGCACTGGAGCAGCCACCATACTCTCTAGCATTTGTGTAGCAACCACCACCGGCTTACCGGCGCGCCTAGCCCGGCGGACGAGATCTTTTTGCAATGCCGGCACTTGCTCCACCGGTAATTCAACGCCCAAGTCTCCTCGGGCCACCATGATGGCGTCCGCCAATTCAATAATTTCGTCGATCTGATGTAGGGCCGCCGGTTTCTCAATCTTAGCCATGATCGCCGCACGTCCGGCAATCAAACGGCGCGCCTCAGCAATATCGTCAGGTCGCTGAACAAAGGACAAGGCCACCCAATCGATACCCGCGTCAAGGGCAAACCGCAAATCAGCACGGTCCTTTGCCGTCATAGCGCCCATGGGCAGCAGGACGTGGGGCAGGTTAACACCCTTGCGATTGCTCAACCGGCCCCCCATAACTACCCTGCAATCGGCATAATCTGCGCCGCATTTGCTCACGGTGAGACGCAGCCGGCCATCGTCGATTAACAGATCCATACCTTCCTCAAGGGCAGCGAAGACTTCAGGATGAGCCAATTGCGCCCGGCGGCCATCGCCCGGCTGGTCCTCTAGATCGAAACGATATGCTTGGCCCGCCTGCAGTTCCGTCGCGCCGCCCTCAATGACGCCAATGCGGAACTTCGGACCCTGTAAGTCAGCCAGGACACCAATACTTGCGCCAGTGTCAGCCTCAAGTGCCCGGATCGCTGTCAGCCGGTCTTTATGATCCTTATGGTCACCGTGACTAAAATTCAATCTAAACAGATCGGCGCCAGCCTGGTGTAGGTTGAAAATCATATCCGGATCGCTACTGGCCGGCCCCAATGTAACAACGATCTTAGTCGAGCGATTTCGCAACATTCCCGCAGCCTACACGGGATCGATCAAAATTGCGCGGAAGTCATTAACATTGGTCAATGTCGGACCGCTGATCAGCAGGCTATCTATCCCAGCGAATAAGTTATAGGCATCGTTATTAGCCAGCAGGGTGGCTGGGTCCAATCCCGCGGCCTCGACCCGAGCTAGAGTATCCGGCATTACGTATGCTCCTGCATTATCTTCTGTTCCGTCGATACCATCCGTATCAGCGGCTACGGCATGAATGCCATCACAGCCTCCCAAGGCAAGCGCTAGACCGGCAAGATATTCCGCATTGCGCCCCCCCCGTCCGTGCCCCTGTATCGTGACTGTTGTCTCCCCACCAGAAAGCAAGGCAATGCCGCCACCGCATTCTCGCCGAGCCAAGGCCAAAGTTCCATGTTCGGCACCAAGTTCCCGTGCTTCGCCTTCCAGATCATCCCCCAGAATTTCCACCCGGTAACCAGCTTTGGAGGCCACACTCGCTGCGGCGGCCAAGGATTGGGCCGGTGTTGCAATCAGGATAGTCTGGCAATTGGTTAGCCGAGGATCGCCAGGTTTAACCGTTTCCCGCTTAGCCGCGGCTAGATGGCGCATGACCGCTACAGACGGCGTGATATTATAGTTCGCTAGTATCCGCCGCGCTTGTGCAAATGTTGACGGATCAGCAACCGTTGGGCCTGAAGCTATAATTGCAGGGTCGTCGCCCGGCACATCGGAAATCAGCAGACTGACCACACGCGCCGGCGCGGCCGCTGCAGCCAACCATCCTCCCTTTATGGCCGAAAGATGCTTGCGCACCACATTAATCTGGTCGATAGAGGCGCCGCTCCGAAGTAGAGCCTCATTAACCGACTGTTTGTCTGACAATGTAAGCCCCGGACATGGCAAGCTCAAAAGCGAAGAACCACCGCCAGAAATCAGGGCTAGCAACAAATCATCTTCACCAAGTGTTTCCGCCATGGCGCGGATACGAAATGCGGCCTGTTCGCTAGCCGCGTCTGGGACGGGATGGGCGGCTTGCACCACCTCTATACGGTCTGTAGGAACGACATGGCCGTAGCG
>CAZDQC010000207.1:0-4273 GCA_964507245.1 uncultured Rhodospirillaceae bacterium | reverse complement strand
AGCAGAATGCAAATAGTCGTCATGACGTCGAATTCCCAACTCAGGAATTCCAACGTCTTGCCAACCTGGTCTGGACTGGCTGCGAAGACAGTGTCCAAATCGAGGGAACCGAACACCATAAAGATCGCCATGATACCCAGGCCAAAACCAAAGTCGCCAACCCGATTGACAAGAAATGCCTTGACGGCCGCAGCGTTGGCTGATGGCCGGTGATACCAGAATCCGATCAACAGATAAGATGCCAGTCCCACGCCTTCCCAACCAAAGAACATTTGCAGGAAGTTGTCCGCCGTCACCAGCATCAACATTGCAAAGGTGAATAAGGACAGATAAGCCATGAAGCGGGGCTTGTGGGGATCGTGGGACATGTAGCCAACAGAATAGACATGCACTAACGCCGACACCCCGTTGACTACAACCAACATGACCGCTGTTAACTGGTCAATACGCAAGGACCAGGAGACATCGAAGGTGCCCGAGACGATCCAAGACGCCACCTCGACTTTGACCGGCTGGCCGCCTAGGGCCACCTGCCAAAATGCTACCAGGGACAGCAACGCCGAAATCACTACCGCGCCGCAGGTAATCCATTGCGACGGACGATCTCCCAGGACCCTGCCGAATATGCCGGCAATTAGGAACGCTATAAGGGGTAGGAAGACTATAGCGTGATACATCTATCCCCTAGCCTTTCATCAGGTTTATATCTTCGACTTCGATGGTGCCGCGATTGCGGAAGTAAACCACAATGATAGCTAATCCGATGGCTGCCTCGCCCGCTGCGACCGTCAGGACAAACATTGCAAAAATTTGGCCGACCAGGTCGTTCAGGAATACTGAAAAGGCAATCAAATTGATGTTTACCGCCAACAGCATCAGCTCGACGGACATCAAAATAATGATGACATTTTTTCGATTAAGGAAGATTCCAAAAATTCCAATGGTGAACAGTACCGCAGCCAGAGTGAGATAATGGCCAAGGCCGATTGTAAAAAACTCCGTCATATGCGCACCATCAAATGCCCTGCCCCGGCTGAACTTTTTTAAGTTCCACTGCGTCCTCGCGCCGCCGAGCCAATTGGTCCCGGATCACCTGTTTGCGAACACCCGGACGCTGCCGCAGGGTCAGCACAATGGCCCCCACCATGGCAATCAGCAGGATCATGCCCGCAGCCTGAAAAGGGTAGATATATTTTGTGTAGAGCACATCGCCCAACGCAGCGGTATTTTGGCGGTGAGCCATATCCGGGATCGGCTCGGTCCCCGTCGCTAAGACCTCCGGCGATATGGTTGCTGTGCCTAGAACCATCAGCAATTCTACCAACAGGATGATACCGACCAACAAACCGATTGGCATGTATTGCAAAAATCCTTCGCGCATCTCAACGAAGTTGATGTCCAACATCATGACCACAAACATGAACAATACTGCCACGGCACCGACATAAACCACGACCAGGACCATCGCCAAGAATTCCGCCCCGATCAGCACGAAAAGGGCCGCCGATGTAAAGAATGTCAAAATCAGGCACAAGACCGAATGCACCGGATTTCGAGCACAAACTACCATTATCCCACCAAACACCGCGATTATGGCAAATATGTAAAATGTCATTCCCTGCAGGATCATTCCGTCATGTCCTATCTAACCTAGCGATACGGCGCGTCAGCGGCGATATTCGCCGCAATCTCGCGCTCCCATCGATCGCCGTTGGCCAGCAATTTCGCTTTGTCATAGAACAGTTCCTCGCGGGTTTCGGTCGCGTATTCGAAGTTGGGCCCTTCTACGATGGCATCCACCGGGCAAGCCTCCTCGCAATAACCGCAATAGATGCATTTGGTCATGTCGATGTCATACCGAGTGGTTCGTCGGCTACCATCTTCTCGTGGTTCAGCTTCTATGGTAATGGCCTGAGCGGGACAGATCGCTTCGCACAATTTGCAGGCGATGCAACGTTCTTCTCCATTGGGATAGCGACGCAAAGCGTGTTCGCCTCGGAATCGGGGACTCAAGGGACCTTTTTCGTAAGGGTAATTCACTGTTACCCGTTTTCGGAACATGTAGCGGAAAGTCAGGGCCATGCCCTCGACAATCTCCCACAACAGCAGGGCACGGACGTTCTGTCTCATGAAGCTCATGGTTCAGGCCCTTTTCATGTCTGCGGCACCAGGTCGAAGGTCACCAATACGCCGGCCGTCAACGCTACCCAGAATAGGGAAAACGGTAAAAATACTTTCCAGCCTAGGCGCATCAACTGATCATACCGATAGCGCGGCAAGGTGGCTCGCACCCAGACGAAAACAAATAAGAGGAATGAGATCTTCAAGAAAAACCAGATGGGTCCAGGTATCCAATTAAATGGCGCTATATCGAACGGCGGTAGCCAGCCGCCAAGGAACAGGATCGCCGTCATACCTGACATCAAGATCATGTTGGCGTATTCGCCGAGGAAGAACAGGGCAAAGGTCATGGAAGAATATTCGGTCTGGTATCCCGCAACCAGTTCCGCCTCGGCTTCGGGTAAGTCAAAGGGATGACGATTAGTTTCCGCAAGAGCCGAAATAAAGAAGACAATGAACATCGGGAACAAGGGTATGAAGAACCAGACTCCTTCCGCCTGAGCCCGCACCACGTCCGAGACATTGAGCGATCCGACGCAAAGCAGGACCGTTATAATGACAAAACCAATGGAAACTTCATAGCTTACCATTTGCGCCGCCGAGCGCAGGGCAGATAGAAAAGGATATTTGGAGTTCGAGGCCCAGCCCGCCATGACAATACCATAAACACCCAGAGAGGAGATGGCGAACAGGTACAGGATACCTACATTGATGTCCGAAATCACGACGCCTTCATCAAACGGGATCACTGCCCAAGCCACCATGGACAACAGGAATAACAATATCGGCGCAATCACGAAAATAAACTTGTTGGCCGAGGTAGGGAGTACTGTTTCCTTGAAGAATAGCTTGGCGCCATCCGCGAAGGGCTGCAGCAGGCCAAACGGCCCGACCACATTTGGGCCCATACGTAATTGCATAGCGGCCATGATTTTACGCTCGGCATATGTCAACATGGCAACAAACAATAGTAGCGGCACCACGATAGCCAGGATTTGCGCCACGATAAAAACGCCCGGCAGCAGGTATGTGGCCCAGAACTCAGCCATCGGTGCCCGTCGCCTCTTCCCCTCCCAGGTAAAGTTGGCTGCATTCCGCCATCACGGCAGACGCACGGCAGATGGCGTTGTCTAGATAATAGTCGCTGACAGGGCTTTCAAACGGCGCCTCGGCCAATTCGCCAATCGCCCTAAGGGCACCCATCTCGCCCGGGGCCACCTCGTCGGTTTTGGCCAGGGTGGGCGCTACCTCCACCATATGTTGGCGTAACTGCGCCAAATCATCATAGGGCAAGGGCTGTTCTATAACGTCGGAATAGGCGCGCAAAATTGCCCAGTCTTCCCGTGCGTCACCAGGCGGATAATTCGCCTGCCGGCCGTGCTGCGCCCGACCTTCCGTATTGACCCAGGTCGCAGATTTTTCGGTATACGCGGCCCCCGGCAGAATAACATCAGCGCGGTGCGCACCCGCGTCACCATGATGACCCTGATAGATGACAAAGGCATTGCCTAGGCCGTCCATGTCAATTTCATCGGCGCCAAGCAGCCAAACCAGGTCAATCTCGCCTTTACCAGCTCCGTCGACGATTGAAGCAACGTCCCTCCCGCTCTCACCCGGCAGAAAACCGATATCCATGCCACCAACCCGCGAGGCGGCTCTGTGCAAAATGTTGAAGCCATTCCAATTGTCACGAATCATACCGTTCTTTTCAGCCACTTGACGGGCGAGTCCGAAGACAGCGGCACCGTCATCACGGGCAACGGCGCCGCTACCTAGCAATATCATGGGCCGATGCGCTGCCGCAAGAACCTGGGCAAAATCATGACTGCCGTCGACGATTTCTCTCAAGGTTGCCGGGCCGGCGCCAAGGTAGTCGTATTTATAAGTCAACTCCACTTTTGGCCCGATCACGCCTACCTTTAATCCGCCCCGCAGCCAACGCTTGCGGATGCGAGCATTGACCAGGGTTGCTTCCCAACGCGGATTGGTACCAACCAGCAGAATGGCGTCTGAATCTTCAATGCCAGATATAGATGTATTGAACAGATAATCGCCTCGATGCATGCCGCTGATTTTGGCGCCGTCTTGGCGGCAATCGAGGTTGGCGGAACCAAGGACAGCGAACAGTTCCTTTAAGGCCAGCATTGCCTCT
>CAZDQC010000206.1:255-4281 GCA_964507245.1 uncultured Rhodospirillaceae bacterium | reverse complement strand
GCCTCTTCCGAATTCGACGCCAAACAGTAAAGAACGACAGACTCGTTCAATCCGAAAACCTCTGCTTCTCCAATCCTTACTTCGACCTTGGTATCTGCGAGTAAATGGCTGCCGCGTTCCCACAGTCACTTATCGCTGTAGACCTCGTGCTTGTAACCTGACTGCCGATACGCCTCACCGATCTCCAGATACTTCTAGCAGAACTATTGGATTGCCTTTTTTAGCCATCAAACCCACAACAAAAAACGCCCCGCAGGTAATTGCTCCGCGGCGTATACATATCCAACCCTAGAAAAATTGTATCGCATTTCGCCAGTTAGTGGTTCACGGTTTGGTATAAAAACTGGGATTCTGATTATACCCTAAATGAAGCGCACTAGAGCACGGCAACGCTGTCGGGAGCCATCGTCGCCTTATATCTCCGGTCCTGGGTTTCGCTGCGTAAAAGCGCTAGCTCCGTGGCCAGCGCCTCCCTACCGGCGGCAGCTTCCGGGTCCGTGGGGTGGTAGGTGAATTCGCTTTCTTCCCCCGCCACCCGGGTACCTATCACCGTCCGCGGCTGCGTGTAATCGTATGGCAGGGCGCGGTGCAACAATGCCCGGTTATCCCACACCAACAGATCACCAGGCCGATAATTATGTTCGTACACCCGTTCCTCATCGGCGACGACGAAATCCAACAGCGATTTCAACAGCGCCCGGCTTTCCTCCCGCGATAGTCCCGGAATGCCAAACGCGTGGCGACCGATAAAGAGGTTCTTTACTCCGGTCTGCGGGTGCACCTTGACCAATGGCCGGAGAAAGGCCTCGCCATGATAGATTGTGCCCTCCTGCACTGCCGGAAAATCGCCCAGGTCGTTGGCTTGGGAATAAAGGTTCGAATGATAGGCGGCAAGGTCGGCGATGCGGTCCTTTGTCGCCTGATCCAACGCGGCGTAGCCTGCTCGCATATCGGCCAGCCCGGTGCCACCGCCCTGTTCGGGCACCACCACCGCAGACAGCATAGCGCATTTGCTGCTGTAGGGTTTATAGGTCGAATCCGTATGCCAGGTTTCATTGCCGAGGATCATCCGCATGCGCTGGGAGTTGATGTCATAGACTTCTCCCGGCGTCCCATCCGCATTGGCGTCCTGATTTGATAAAAAGGGAACGACGGCGAATTCCAGCTCGCCAAATTTTCTGGCGAAGGCGATGGTGTCACCGTCAGAAGGTGAAAGTTCGGAAAAGACCAAAAAGCCACGGTCTAGCAACGCCGCCTCGATGGCCGCAAAGTCGGCATCACCCAACGTGCCGATGTTGGCGCCGGTGACGATAGCGCCGAACGATTTGTTTCCAACAGAAGTAATTTTCATTTTTTTCTCCGATGACGAGCGATAGAAAAACGTACAGGAGACGGAGTACTGGTAAACCTGTTTATCTTGCGTGGCGTTGTTAATAGCAATTAACCAAAACAGTCAGGAACGTTGAAAACCCCGGAGCCGTCGACCCATGCCCACGATGGTCGTGCAATCGGTGTGCTGATCGATGGTATGGCCGAACAGCCCCCAAAACCGGCTCATTCGATATTGGGGTTAATCAACTTGATGATGCTGGACGTATCGAGGTGGGAGTAGCCATTGGCGTCGTGGATCGCAAACGCAGCCGCCGCTGCCGCACCAAGCGGCGTCGATGTGCCGGCTGATAAAGCCGCGGCTTGTGCGAGCCGCAGGTCTTTGAGCATGAGACCTGCGGCGAAGCCTGGCTTGTAATCATTGTTCGCGGGTGCGTTGTTCGTGACGCCAGAAACCGGGCACATCATATTGAGGACAGCGGAATTACCACTCGATGTCGATATCACATCGTAGAGGGTCTTGCGATCAACGCCTAGTGTCTCGCCGAGCACGAATGCTTCCGAGCAGGCAAGCGCGGTGATGCCGGCAATCATGTTGTTGCAGATCTTGGTAACTTGGCCTTGACCTGGACCGCCGCACATTACGATATTTTTGCCCATCCCTTCGAGGATCGGCCGGCACTTCGCGAATACTTTCGGTTCGCCACCGCACATGAACGTCAGCGTGCCGGCTTCAGCGCCGCCGACCCCGCCGGAAACCGGCGCATCGAGAAACTCGTAACCGGCATCGGCGACCGCCTCGTGCATGGCGCGGGCAGTATCAACGTCAATTGTGGATGCATCGATGAGCACAGTGTCTGGTGCGACCGCGTCAATCACGCCAGCACCCTGCAGTACTCTGCGGACATCCGCGCCGACCGGCAGCATGGTCACGACAAAATCAACCTCGGCTGCCGCATCGGCAGCGCTTTCAGCGGCTTTGGCCCCGGCCTGCGCTACGTAGCGGACTGTTTCATCGTTGAGATCATAAACCTGTAGGTCGTGCCCGGCCCTGATGAGATTGCGCGCCATGTGTGCGCCCATGTTGCCAAGCCCGATAAAACCGATGGCCGTCATGTGAGGTCTCCGCATATGGTGTTATTGATTGGCTCAGATAAGCATAGATAGGTACGCCCGCCACTGAAAGAAAAACCAAAGCGCACCCTATAGGTTACTAACCACCCTTCATTTTTCGCTGTACGGCTTTCCTAAGAACTCGAATTAGCGACGATTACCCAAATTAGCCGACCCGCTAGTTGCGATAGCTTGTGTCCATCTTGTCGAGCTTGCGCATCAAGGCCGCGAATTCGAGCGAACCCATGCCTGCGGCGGTCTGGTCATTGGAGTACTGATCAATGTTTCGTCCCGATAGTTCGGCGATCTGGCCGGGAATATGTCGGAGGGTGCCGGCGGCGGCGGCCCCGACCTGTATCTGACATGCGCGCTCCAGTCGGTATAAACGCAGAAACGTCTCCGGGATTGTTCGGCCTACCGCGAGTAGGCCGTGATTCTGCAAGATCATCGCCCGATCGTCGCCAAGGTTAGCCAGCAATCTGTCACGCTCGCCCAGGTCGAAACTCGGCCCTTCGTACTCATGATAGGCGACACGATTGAAGAACGGTGTCGAGAACATCGATACAGGCTGTAGACCCTCATCAATGGCACAGATGGCCATGCCGTCACGGGTGTGGGTGTGCATGACGCACTTGTTATCAACCGAATTGGCCATATGAACGGCCGAGTGAATAACGAAGCCAGCCTTGTTTACGGGATACGGTGTCGGCTCGACGACGTCGCCATCGACATCAATCTTCACGAGGTTGGATGCGCAGACTTCGTCGTAATTGAGTCCGAAGGGATTGATAAGAAAGTGCGAATCCGGGCCAGGCACGCGAACAGTAAGGTGACCGTAAATGAGCTCGGTCCAGCCAAAGTAGTCCACTAGCCGATAGGCGGCAGCAAGCTGTACGCGCAAATCGGCTTCAGTGACGGCTTCTGTGATCGACGTGAGATCCGGGATGGTGTCCTTATGAAATATATGTGGGTTGGCGCTCATTGGTGTTCTCACTAGGTTTGAAGGAAGTGATAGTCATCTTTGACTACAGCGCTACACGCTGTCAACAAACCCTAATCAGGCTATTTGCAGAATTTTGACCGCGCTTCGTTGTGGGTTGTCGGTGCCCGTTTAGTTGCAGTCGTCAGGCTATTCTGCTTTTGCAGAAAGGCCTTGTATTGTTGAAAATACCAACCCATTCCGCTGGGACGATATCCAAAATGGGGCGGTAACCGTCATCCAAGAATAGGGTGGCGCGGAATTGCGAATTCCACTGCACCTTTTTCTAGGCGTTGAATTGGCAGTAATGGACCGCAAGCTATTTTATATTATCAGCCGACGCGAAGGTAAGCCTCTTACGGAGAATGGCTTCCATACCATCTGGCAGCGGCACAAGGCACGTCTCATTCTTGGCCCGGTCCCCAATTCCATGGACTGAGATAGAACGCAACAATGGCCCTGTATGAGGCTGGCTGTACACCGAACAGATCCAGTGTGTCACTGGCCACAAGACCCGGCAAATGGTGGAGAATTATGGTCGGGGAGAGAGGATTTGAACCTCCGACCCTCTGTATGAGGGATAACTTATACTAACTTATTGGCAG
>CAZDQC010000206.1:0-239 GCA_964507245.1 uncultured Rhodospirillaceae bacterium | reverse complement strand
CGCTTCTCCCCGACGGCAGTTTACTGCGGGTTTTACGCCATATTGTCAACAGTGAAATTGCAACATTGGGGGAACAATGGGTATGTTTTTCCAAATATTGGCCACCATATGGCCACCGCAATACTTGACGTCCCCCTAGCGTTCCCCCTCACCTAACCATTATTAATTACGGTCACGACGCCGCCTCAATCGCGTGGTAATATGGTGGCCATGGCCTAGCGGATCGACATTGGGTGCGG
>CAZDQC010000205.1:0-4296 GCA_964507245.1 uncultured Rhodospirillaceae bacterium | reverse complement strand
GGTGAAATCCACTGCGATAGGGAGTATTTTTACATTTCCGCCAAACTGCAATGCTGGGACAACGATGAGTTGTTTTTTGAAAAGAAGTTTGACGACAAGGTAGGGCGGCGATTGGTGTGAGATGCGGATTTCCAAAATAGATATCACGTGCAGCGCGCACGAGAACCCTCGGCGATGACGCTACCTCGTATAACCAATTCATGCATGATTACGTTAGCCTGCTATTCCAAATGGCTCAAATATTGCGCCACATAGTCCGTCTTGACCTCTGCTTTATAAGCCTCCATCAAACGCGCCGTGACTGGCCCCGGCACCGTGCCATCGGCTACTGGTCGGCCGTTGAATTTCCCCATGGGACAAAGGCAAAGGGAGGTTGACGTAATGAAAGCCTCATCCGCCGTGGCTGCGTCGTATGGTGACAAGTCATCCTCCTCTATCTCTATGCCAAGGTCACGGCATAGGTCGAGGGTCACCGCACGACTCACCCCAGCCAGGACATACTGCGCCTTAGGTGTACGCACCTTGCCGCCATGTACCAGGAAGATATTGCTACCGCTGCCCTCTGTCAGAAATCCACGAGTATCCAACAATACCGGCCAAGCGTCTGGCGCGGCCTTCTGCGTCTCCAAGCCCGCCACAATCAGGTTCAAATAGTTGTGGGTCTTTGCCGCTGGATTGAGGGATTCGGGCGGCGTGCGCCGGGTAGATGGCACCACCACTTCGATACCGTCACGGAACAAGTTCGCCCGTTTAGCCAGCGGCAGGGGCACACAGGTGACGATTACCGTGGGTTCGGCCCTGTCTCCCGGACCGTCGGGATTGTTAGGGCCCCGCGTCACCCGCAGAAAGACCCAATAGTCATCACTGGGACCCAGCAGATGTGCATTACGTTCAACGACCTGTTCGGAAATGGCGCAAAATTTATCGGCATCCAGTCCCGGATCGATCTGCACATAACGCAGTGACCGCATTAGACGCTCCACGTGTTCCCTCAGCCGATAGATTTTGCCACCAAAGGTGCGCGCCGTGTCAAACACGGCATCGCCGTATATGAAGCCGCGATCCGAGATTGGAATGGTCGCCCTGGATTCTGGTACGAACTCGCCGTTCAAATAGACCACTCGTTCGTTCAACAAGCTGTTGTTCATTCAGCAACCTCCCGTCCGCAGGCGAATTCCTCCAATCCGCCCTTGAATTCCGTCTGTCCGAATATGTCAGGTAGCAAACCCTTCAGCCATTCACGGTCCATATGAATACCATTAGACTTGAGGAATATTTCTCCTTCATCCAGCACCATGTTCCAATCAGACTGCATGCGATAGCGCTTATTGACGTCGTCATATGGTTGCTGGCCAAGGGCCTGGACCAGAATATCAGTCCAATTCAGAACTTCGTATTTTTCTTTAGTCTGCAGACCCGCAAGCTGTCCATGGCAACCATGATAAAGGGAAACTAACACGTCCACGTCATCGGCTTCTGCGCGAGCCACGGTTTTTCTTCTGGCAACTTGTTTCAGGGTTGGCGATCGATCTGCACCGGATCCGCCACAGGTATAACCCGGTTCCGAAACCAAATCGACCAGGGTTAAGCCCGGCACCGATCGCAATAAGTTCGCCACATTCTGCCCAACCTCGTCCATGCCATCATGGGTGTGCAACAAAACCCGCTTATTGATGGGCCGGATAAATTTTTTCGATAGTCCTTCGGCCCGTTCTACTAAGTAGTTGGTCACATGGTCGAAATCAAAACTGGCGCTGCGGAAACCCGACATCGTCTCACCTAGGTGCAGCACACAAGACGGACACCAACTTAGAACTTCCTTCGGTTGAAACCCTGCGAAGCGGTTGATGGTACCATCAACAACTTTTTCTGCCTTTTCTTGGTTGCCTTCCCACTTTGATTGGATGATGCCGCAGCACGCACCGGGACCGCCTACGACTTCATAATCAACATTCAAACCATCTAATAAAACCATGGCATTAAATAATAAATTAGGGGTTCTGATTGGATTGCAACCGGTGTAGAACACCACATCAACCGGACGGGCAGGAGGATTGCGCAATAAGCGATCGAATTCTGGAGGTGCCAGTTGCATGGCCGCCATAATTCGTATGGCGCGGGACATCTTACGGAACAGTTGTGGCGTGGCGCTGTGCTGTTCTGACTCCATCGTGTTCGCCAACATTAACATACGTCGGGGATTGACTCCTTCGGGACAGGTGGGGATGCAAATACCGCAACCATTGCACTGGTCCACCCAATCCTTGGTGGCGCCTTCCAGACGTGTGCCGTCACGAAGCAACCCAAGTACACCACCCACGACACCTGGCTCGCCACCGACCTTGATGTCGGTGAAGGGTGTGACTGGGCATACTTCCACACATTTGCCGCACGCAGTGCAATCCGAGACCAAGGTAGCACGCTCCTGATCCAGAAATTCGTCCAGTGATTGTTTTGCTATTGCCATGGTCATAATCATTTCCTGGACAGAGAAAATCGTCAAGGGCTACGGGACCTGCGTTTTGGCTTTACAGCGTCTGCCCGCAAGGCCACGTCCGCCGCCTTCCGCGACCAAATTAGAAATTCATCCTCGTCGTCCAGAACGTCCACCGGCACTGTCCAGTATGAATTTAAGCTCCGTTTCTTTCCCTTGCGAATATAGCTAAAGGGTTCCATGCCCTGAACCTCGAAATCTGGACGGTTCTCGTCATCCACTTTGAAATGGAGAACATCATTGATGATCAGAGCAAACATCAGACCACGATAGAACACCCCTAAGCCGCCAAACATCCGCCGCGTGGTCACATGGCCCAGCGGCTCAACCATATCTTCGACAAAATCACGATATTCTGGTGTTACGGGCATTATCCTCATTGCGCTTTCACGAGCAATTAAACATCCGAATGCTACGGCAGTTTGAATATGTCTTGGGAAATAATCCACATACTAGGTTTCCCCGTAGGGCTTAGCAGGCGTACCAATCATTCAAGTTTATGTTCAGTAAGCCTAGTAAGTGCTCGAAAGTTGATAACAAGCATTAATGCTTGTTATCAACTATGGTCTCGCTTTTTGTAAAGCGGCACCTGGTCCTTGGGTTTACCTATATGACTGTACATGTCCGGACGGCGCTGATCCATCAGGGGATAGCGGCGCTTAACCTCGTCGGCAAAATTCAGATCGATCTCGGTGGTAATCACACCCTCGTCATCAGAGGCTGTGGCGACCACAGTCCCCCAAGGATCAATGATCATGGAGCGGCCGACAAATGCAATGCCCGATCGTGGTTCCATGCCATATTGACCCGAAGCAACCACCCAGCACTGATTTTCCGTGGCCCGCGCACGTAGGAAAAATTCCCAGTGGTCAAACCTGGGGCTAAGGAAGGCGGAAGCGCAGACAATCACTTCAGCCCCTTTCAAGGCCAGCTCCCGGTACACCTCCGGAAAACGTAGATCGGAACAGACCGACACACCCACCCTTGCTGGATCGGTATCAAAAACAGGTAATTCGGTCCCGGCCTCCACATGGTCGGATTCGCGAATGCCGCCCTTTATGTCCAGCCGATCGGGTGCATCAAACAGATGCGTCTTCCAATACTTGCCAATAATGGCACCATCGGGGCCTATCAGTGGCGATGAGTTGTAATATTGATTTCCATCCTGTTCGTACATGGAGCCAACGATGTACATCCCGTGTTGCTTAGCCTTATCTGCCAGCAAATCGGTGGTGGGGCCGGGTATTGGCTCCGCCAGCTCGACATAGGCTTCCTCAGTGGAAAAACCTAAACCAGTCCAGACCTCAGGCAGCACCACCAGTTCCGAGCCACGTCGACCAGCAACATCCAGAAAGTCCAGCATTTTTTCCACCGTAGCGGCCTTCGCACCATCGTCGGAAGTAATCTGAATAGCAGAGACGGTCATGGGGCGCGCGGTCATGGCAATTTCCTTTCCGTCAGAAGCGAGAAATCTCGACTTCCTTGTCAGTGATGAATTCCAGCAAGGCCGGCATCCCAGCCTCTGTCTGCTCAATGCCCCGCTTGATGGCGGGAATGATCTCAGCCACCTCCGTTACCCGTTCGCCGTAAGCGCCGAAGGCCTTAGCCATATCCGCATAGTTGCCGGAGATATCCGTGGCCCGGTATTTCTCGGTTGAGACGGCCATGATTTTCAACTCAATAGCCATGGAGAAATTGTTAAGTAGGATGGACAAAATCGGAATGCGTTCGCGAACGGCAGTTTCGAAATCCATGCCTGTGAAGCCAATAGCCGCATCGCCCCAAACGTTGATACACAAAGC
>CAZDQC010000204.1:0-4325 GCA_964507245.1 uncultured Rhodospirillaceae bacterium | reverse complement strand
GTCATTACATTCGACGATGCTGCCGCTGTGCAGGAGGAAGAGGCCGAGGAAGACTTCATGCGCCTGTCGGGCGTCTCATCTGAAACAGACTTATCGGACACCGCGTTGCGAACTACACGAACCCGGGCTAGGTGGCTGTTAGTCAATCTGGGAACGGCGATCCTTGCCTCTATGGTTATCGCTCTGTTTGACGCCACCATTGAGCAGATCGTCGCCCTGGCGGTACTAATGCCTATTGTAGCTTCCATGGGCGGCAATGCGGGCACCCAAACCCTGACGGTAGCCGTGCGCGCCCTGGCTACCCGCGAGTTGACTGCTGCCAACGCCCTACGCGTAGTGGGAAAGGAATTTGTGGTGGGTGGCCTGAACGGCGTTTTGTTTGCCATTCTGGTTGGCGTTGTGGCGGCGATCTGGTTTTCAGCCCCTACCTTGGGCATCGTCATCGCTTCAGCAATGGTCATCAATATGCTGGTGGCAGGACTAGCTGGCACGCTGATACCATTGGGCCTTCAACGCGCTAGCATCGATCCGGCTGTCTCAGCGACTGTATTCCTTACTACCATCACCGATGTTGTAGGATTTTTTGTATTTCTTGGCCTCGCAGCATTGTTCTTGCTGTGACTATGCACGAGCCAGCGTCATTGACCCCAGAAAATTCAATGAAAACTGGGCCTGCAGCCTCTTCCCGAAGACAGGAGTTGTTCGAATTTCACCGGCACCATCCCGATGAGGGCGGAAACGGTGCCATTGCAACTATCTACTCTAATTTGCACACCAGCGAAGCGTCCTTCTAGTGCCGTACCAACCACGTCGTCCAAATCTGGTGCTATTCCGCTGCAATACCTTTTGGATTGGGGCACGACAATGAACTCGTTTAGCTGGACCCTAATGTTCTATCCAACAAATTCCCCAATGTCGAAATTCGTATGGGAATATGACAATCGACACGATCCTTGGGTGATTGCACCTTGGTCGATCGCACCGTAGATTTGACCTCAGAATCTGCTGGTTTCAGAGTGGTTCCAGCGATAAGGAAACCGAACTAGACTCGGCCAGGCCTCAACAAATCGATTGATGCCAAAATCGCGCCGGTTGTTATCAACAAACAGGCGATTATGACGGCGCCCGTCGCTGAGGCAAAGCCAAACAGAACCAACACCAATGTGGAGAGTAGGGGTGCTGCATAGGATGATGCACCCAAAGCCTGGATATGACCGTGTTTTACGCCGAAATCCCAGCAAAAAAAAGCCAAGCCGACTGGTCCAAAGCCTAGCCCTACCACTGCCAGCCACTGCCAGCTATCGCTGGGCCAGACGGTCCTTTCAAAAATCAGATGCGCCAGAAATGCGAGGAATGACGTCGCCCCACAAAATCCGCCCACGGCATCTGTGGGCACATTCCCGAGGTGTCGGGAAAGAACTGAATAACCGGACCAGATCACCGCACAGGCCATTGCTGCGAAATGACCCGACTTCAACTCAAACGAATTGGATAAATTTCCACTCGCCGTGATCAGCACAACCGCACCCGCCAGACCGATAATGGCACCTCCAATATGCCACAATCGCAAACGTTCGCCAGGCAAAAAGGCAGAAAATAAGACAATCAACAATGGCCAAAAATAGGCAATCAGGCTCGCCTCAACTGCTGGTGCATTTCGCAGCGCCATAAAGTAAAAGAAATGATAGCCGAACAACCCACCCACCCCAACGCACCAGACCATTGGAGGATGGGCCATTTGTTTTCGGATATTTTGCCCCCGCAGCAACCATTTTGCACATGCCAGGACAAACGCTATACCAAAGGTCATAGCCGCTAATTGCAGTGGCGGCACCCGGCCTGTTGCGGCTGTAAATAGGGCCAACAGCGCCCACATTAAAACGGCGATAAAACCAACCAATGTGGCCTGGCGCTGGCGTCTTAGGTCTAACCTCAACATCAATACATTTTCTTTCCATCGTTGATGGACATCGCGAACCTATTGACGAGTAGCGTCTCGGTAGGTGAAATGAATGCCCCCACCTTCAACTAGCGACCCTAGAGATCAAGGTAACTCCGCAGAAGTTCCACATAATCACATTTATCCGTGATCTTATTTTATACGGGCGCCAAGATTAGTTCATGATGCAATGCAACAAAACACATACGAAATTGTTGCGCACTGCAACATGAGCAGGCCATATTATGTCTTCATTTGCCTTCGGTATCAGAGAATGCTGATGGTGGCAATTTGATGAGGCAAGCATGGTCGAAAAATCGGGTGGCTCAAATGGCGCCATCATCATAAAGAAGTACGTTAATCGGCGACTCTATAATACATCGACCTCTAGCTATGTGACCTTGGGCACCCTATGCATGATGGTAAAAGAAGGCCAGGATTTCATAGTACAGGATGCCAAATCAGGCGAAGACATTACTCGTTCGGTACTGACGCAGATTATTGTCGAAGAAGAGAACAAGGGTCAGAATCTTTTGCCGATATTCTTCTTACGGCAACTGATCTGCTTTTATGGTGATAGTCTTCAAAACGTGGTGTCCAGATATCTGGATAGCACCATGGCAGCCTTTACCCAAAATCAGGAACAGTTTCAGCCACACTTTTCTAAAAATATGGCAAATGCCAACCCAATTTCGGAAATGGAGGAATTGGGCCAGCAAAACCTGGCCATATTCCAACAGACAGTGGGGATGTTTAGCCACTTCGATGGCGACGGCCAAAAAAGAGATAGAGCACAAGAACCAAAACCAGACACTACAACTTTACCCGACAACAACGTCAAGGATGACCTAGACCGCCTGCGCCAGCAACTAGAAAAAATACAACAGCAATTAAACCGCTTGTCCGAAAAAGGCTGACCTTCAAGCCAACGGACCAAATACCAGGGAGAGATTCCCTGCCGGCATATCGAACCGATCCAGAAGATGCAAAGATCTCGAACGGGCGGCATCCGCCACGTCTTTCAAGTCACGCAAACCCCAAGCCGCATCCTGGTTACGCAAGGTTTGATCGAACTGCCGGTCACTATCCGTCACCGCCTCGCCTCCCCGCAGAAAAGGGCCATACAAAAATAGAATTCCATGCCGTGGCAGAAGTTTTTCCGCTGCTGCCAACATGCCGAGGCATGCGGACCATGGCGCGATATGGATCATGTTAACATTGTAGATAGCCACCAAATCATTGGCGATATCATCGATCGGCCACGTTGGCTTTGCTACATCCAGGACCCGAGCGGGTAGGATAGTGCCGCCGGCGTCCCGGCACCAAGCATCTATGCTGCCCAACGCTTCAGGCTGAATATCCGATGGCGCCCAACAATGATTGGGAAATTCTGGTGCAAACCAGGCACTGTGCTGGCCGCTGCCGGCGGCAACTTCCAAAATGGTGCCTGGCGCCGGCATGACCTTCCGAAGGACATCTAGAATCGGCGCACGATTGCGTTCGGCGGCCGGCGCATACCAACACACATCGTCAGGTGGTTTTTCAAATCCCATTCGATCCAGCGTCATATTTCATCCTCGTACTAAAGTCGACCGCCATCACAAATTAGTACTTGTCCGGTGATGTAATCCGCTTCTGGTAGACACAGAAGAAAAACTGCACCAGCCGCCTCCTCCGCCCGTCCAGGGCGGCCAAGGGAAATTTGCTTATTCAATTCATTTACGGCTTCGTTAGGAAAGCCAACCTTGTAACGCTCACCCTTGACCTCGATCTCCGCTGGTGGGCCGTTGAAGGACTGGGTCAATCTGGTTTCAATATAGCCAAACGCCACTGCATTTACGTTGACGCCATAACGGCCCCACTCCTTTGCCAGAGTGTGTGTCATACCCACCACGGCCATCTTTCCGGCGGAATAGGAAACCTGGGTGGCTGAGCCATACATGCCGGAAATAGAGGAAATATTGACAACTTTCCGCTGCACCACCATGCCTTCGATAGCTTCCTGTTTCGCGCATGTACGGAAATGCTCGCCAGCAGCACGGAGGATGCGAAAAGGGGCTGTGGCATGCACATCCAACATTGCCTGCCATTGCTCATCCGTATTGCGCTGGATCGTCGTGTTCCATATGTATCCAGCGTTGTTAACAATGATGTCGAGCCCTCCCAAACCTTCGAGCGCCACATCAACAATGCGATTACCGAAATCGGGTGCTACAACGTCCCCATTACAGACAACCGAGCGGCCACCGATGTCCTGGATTTTCGCCATCGTTTCGGCGGCTGGATCATCGTCCAAATCATTGACCACAACCGCCGCGCCTGCTCCAGCCAGCTTCAAGGCGATTGCCTGACCAATCCCTCGCCCCGAGCCAGTGACGACGGCTAC
>CAZDQC010000203.1:0-4355 GCA_964507245.1 uncultured Rhodospirillaceae bacterium | reverse complement strand
CGCTGCCGCTGGCCACCGGAAAAACTGTGAGGATAACGGCGCAGAAACCGGGCATCCAAGCCCACCAAGGCCATCAATTCCTGCACACGGGCCGAGCGTTCCTCCCTGTCGCCAATGTGGTGAATAGTCAGCGGTTCCGAAATGATGTCGAAGACAGTCATGCGTGGGTTCAGTGACGAGAACGGATCCTGGAATATGAACTGCACCTTGCGGCGAAAATTGAACAATTCTTCATCTTTGAGAGCCAGAACGTCGACGATTTGGCCATGGTCATTGAAAGACAATTGACCCGCGTCCGGGGTCAAGGCCCGCATGATCAATTTCGAGGTGGTAGTCTTGCCGCAGCCGCTTTCTCCGACCAGGCCTACACATTCACCGGGATTGACATGGAAGGAAATATCATCCACCGCCATGACACGGCCCCCTGGTTTGCCGCCTAACAGCTTGCGTTTACGGGTCTCAAACGACTTGCACAAATGGCTTACATCTAGCAGCGGCCCCGCTTCGCGGGCGGATTCCGGCCACGGTTCCTTCTGTTTTAAAAGAGTGCCCGCATCGGCGCTGATCTCGCGCAAAGGCACCAAACGCTCCCCCGGTTTCATGCCAAACCGGGGTACCGCCATTATCAAGGCCTTCAGATAGGGATGTTCCGGATTTTCATAAATGCTGATCACAGGGCCCCGTTCCATGACTTTGCCGTGGTACATCACCACAACCTCGTCCGCCACGTTAGCGACCACGCCCAGATCATGGGTGATCATCAATACGGCCATGTTCAATTCCGATTGCAGATCCGAGAGCAACTTCAGAATTTGCGCCTGAATGGTCACATCCAGGGCCGTCGTGGGTTCATCCGCAATCAGCAAGGCTGGCCGGCATACTAAGGCCATGGCAATCATGGCCCGTTGCCGAAGACCGCCGGACAACTCGAAGGGATACTTATAGACAGACTGTTCCGGATTAGGAAAACCTACCAAGCGCAGCATCTCAATCGTCATTTCCAGGGCGCGCTTTTTCGAGACACCCCGGTGCAGTAGCAGTGTCTCAGATATTTGGTTGCCAATGGTATGCAGAGGTGACAGGGACGTCATCGGTTCCTGAAAAATGATCGAAATACGCCTACCACGAACGGCTCGCATTTCCTTCGACTCCGCAGGCAACTTAGTCAAATCAACAAACGAACCGGGCCTGTCCGGATCATGAAACAGCACCTCGCCACCCACAATTTTGCCGGTGTTTGGCAGAATTTGCATGATAGTTTGGCTGACCACAGATTTGCCCGATCCGGACTCCCCTACCAGGGCAACGGTCTTACCCTCAGGCACGGTAAAAGACACACCATCGACAGCGCGGATCAGACCCTCGGCAGCCTTGAATTCAACAATCAGATCCCGTACCCGCAGCACATTGCTCATAATGTCATCGCCTCATCATGAGGCCGCCCATGGGGTTCACCATCGCCCAGCCCCATGGCCGCGAGATTACTTGCGGAAGTCGGATCGACCGGCAGGCCTCGGTGTTTGCAAATGTCATAAGCCATACGCACAATGTCATTAAAACCGGGAAGTTGTGAATCCAGACGGATGGGGCCGTGGCTGGCGCTGTCATCGGCTGCTCGCAGGATCAATTGCATCCAGCCCTGTTTATGGTCGCGCCGGGTAGAAAAATAACGCAGTCGGAAATCCCGCATATCCGCCCAGCGAAGATCCCGATCGAATATTGCCCCCAACGGTCCCTCCTGGCGCACCCAGTCGCCATCAACACTCAAAACTGTTGCCTGACGCAACGCTGTTCGTAAACCATAAATACCAAACAATAATGCCAATCCGGCTAAAACATAGAACACCAGAGGCACCAGATCCGTAAACAGCATCAGACCAACCGGCACAAAAAAACCAAATCCCGCCCGAAGATAATCGGGAACAAGTTCTTTCAACGGATACCGATAGCTGTTCATTTGGGCAAATTAAATATTTCATTCATGGTTAACCAGTGAGCACCCTCACCACCTTTCGTGCGGTCGAACAATTCGGCCAAAAACATCCATGATTTGTCGTCCATGACCTCATGATGGCTCAGTATACCGGTCGCCTCGCCCGCATCAGCAGCACCAGTTCGTCTGGCGCGCAAGTGCGAAATTAGGGCGCTTAGGGCTAATTCCTGCCCTACAAAGCCCTTTTTTCCCCGCCAATCGATCAAATCCACGTGACAATTACCTTCAATCAGCCCTGCAACCGGGTTTTTCGCTGCCCGCGGTCCGAACTGAGAGAGCCCCCGCAGGCGAGCCAAGGGCAAACGGGCTACCAATTCTGAGTCTATTCTGTTCCACGGCGGAACGAATACCGGGTGGACCCGTTTGGGGAAAAGCATCATCAGGGTTTCAAAGGCAATCGTGATCTCGTCCAACATGTCCGCTACGGGCCGATGTGGTCCAAACTCTGCCTTTTTTTCACCTGATGGCGCAAAATTTTCATGCCTTAGGCCATGCACCAGGACTGTCAGTTCTGGAACACCCGCAAATGCCACATCCAAATCATCCTTAACCTGCCCGGGTATAACAGCCAGTGCCAGAGGAACTTGGTTGGTTTTAGCCAGGGAGATGAGCCGTGCCAATTTCGGTCCATTTTTCTTGGTGTCGTCATCACGCCACCAAATTCCGGCCCTGCGGCCGTCCTCAGACCATCGACGCAACTCTTCGCTTAGTTCGGACCACGTCGGCATAGTACTACCAATCCAGGGCATCGGCCCAGGCGACAATCTTGTTCGCGCTGTCCGTCGCCCCATCGGTGCGGAACTTGGCCGCGGTGGGTGTCATTGCCAAGGCACCTTTGATAGCGACGACGAGCCGCGCCGGTGTCAATTGTCCTTCGGGCAGGGTGACGATGGCTCCCTGTTTAGCCAACAGCTCCGCCCGCAGGGTCTGCTCCGTCTCCAGACCGCCAGCATAGGGCACAACAATCGAACGGGCGCCCGCATGCATGCTTTCCATCAAGGTGTTGTAACCACCTTGGGATATAGACAAGGCACAGTTCATCAACAGGGTGGGGAAATCACCCCGGGCCCGTTCGACAATGACGCCGCCAGTATTTGAAGCGATTTTTTCCAGGGCCCGGAGCTCCTTGTCTGGAACTTTGACCCCGACAAGGACGCGCCAGATTTTCTCGGCCAATGCGCTGTCGGGCTTAGCCGCCATAGCAGTTCGAAGCAACTGATCGCCCATTGCGCCCCCGCCCGCCGAGACCAGAACCTCGTCCCAGCCCGGACCACCACATTCCCCCCGCGCACCGCTGCGATCCACGACATAGCCCGTGTAATGCAGTTTGTCCGTAATCTGAGCTGTGTGAGGAAAAGTTGCTTCAAAGGGTATTAGCTCGGGATCACCGTGTACCAAGACGTGGTCGAAATAGGTCTCAACCCGTTCCAGCATCTCCATCAGTCGGTCCGGTTTCGGCGGTGCAACCAAAATATCACGAACCGAGCAGGCGATGACCGGCCGTTTCTGCGCAGCCAGGGCAGCTTCTAGCAGAGGCAAAAGTTCGAAGCCCATTTGCCGCCGACCAAAGGGATACAACTCCAACAGCACCACATGCGGTTGTACCATACCTAAAGAAGTCAACAGGGCATCGCGCCGCCGATCACGCCAAGCATCGTCAATGGGTTGGTCAAATTCATCGACAAGCTTTTTGAAATACAAATCCACCGCCCGCACCGGGGGCAGTTGCACCAGATGCGCGCCAGCCAGATCTAGATTCGGGATGCTGTGGCCACCGGTGACGTAGGTCACCTGGAGACCAGCATCCTGCATGGCGCGCGTCAGGGTAGCGCCCCGGCGTTGATGGCCGATGCCCAATAAGTGCTGAACGTAGAACAATACCCGCTTGTCTTTCGTCATGAAAAGGGTTCGCCGATCACCTGCATGGGGACATTCATCTGCACTGGCGACGGACCACCCCGGCAATCCACGGAAAACAAATGCGCCTGGTCCCAACGCAATTTGACTGGTGGACGGCCCATCATATCCCAGCCATAGGCTTCGGCAAAAATAGCTCGGATAACTGATTTGTGGGCCACAGCAACATGACGGCCGCCGCCGCGCCCCAATTCCGCCAAAAATGGTCGCAGTCGACCCTGCACCATGCGGGGGCTTTCCCCGCCGGGCGGCAGGAAATCCAATCCGCGATCTTCGTTAGCAGCCATATTCTTCACCGGATCGTTCCGCAGTTCTTCTAATGTGCTGCCTTCATAGGCGCCAAAGTCCATTTCGATTAGGCGTTCCTCGGTGCGGAAATCGATTTTTCGGCCGCCGATAATCCGGGCGGTCTGTTGGGCCCGCTGCAACGGACTGACGTGCCAAA
>CAZDQC010000202.1:0-4361 GCA_964507245.1 uncultured Rhodospirillaceae bacterium | reverse complement strand
GCTGGCTGAGTGGATGCGCTTTATTGGGCTACAAAGTCTTGCTCGCGGCGCCGTGGCCCTAGGGCTTTTAGTGCTTTGGCGCAGCGGCCTGGTCTCGTTTGGCCATGCGTTGTATTTTGGCTTTGGAGCCTACACGGCAGTAATGTTGTCGCTAGCCGGTTTCACCGATGCATTCGTGCTAGTCTTTGCTGCAACAATGATGTCGGGCCTATTGGCCTTTGTGCTGGGTTTCCTTCTGCGGCGCTATCGAGCAATCTTCTTTGCTCTGCTGAATATGGCATTTTCGATGATCCTCTATGGCGTGGTAGTAAAGTCTGAGGCCTTGGGGAGCACTGATGGTTTCGGTGTGCATAAACCAACCTTTTTAGGCTATGCGCCTGAGGGCGAGGCGGTACAAACTACCCTGTTCTTGTTTGCCTTGGTGTTCACTTACATCATTACCGTCGCAACACACATTTATCTGCATACCACTCTGGGCTCCATGAGCATGGCGGTGCGCGAGAACGAAATTAGAGTTGAGTATCTCGGCTATTCTGCCGAAAAGGTGATCCATATAAAGTACGTCTTCTCGGGCTTGGTCGCCGGCTTTGGCGGTGGCATCATGGCCTTGGCTGTCGGCCATGTAGATCCAGATTCCATGGCTAACTGGACGGTCTCAGGTGAATTCGTTTTCATCACAATTCTCAGTGGTACCGGCAGCGTGGCGGCAACCTATATCGGCGCCCTGGTGTTCGAATTGATCCGCACCTATGCCTTCGAATATGCCCCACACATCTGGCAATTCATTCTCGGCGGCAGCCTGTTGGCGATTATCATGTTCCTACCTGATGGCATCTGGTCACTGGTGAAACGCGTGCGCAAAGTTGAGGCATGATGCAGCCATGAACGCGATCCTGGAAGTCAACGATTTACAAAAGACCTTTGGAGCCGTCGTCGCAGCGAAGGACATCAATGTCACAATCAGCGAGCACGAAACCATCGGCGTCATTGGCGCTAATGGCGCTGGCAAAACCACATTCGTCAACATGGTCACGGGGTACATGGAGCCGACAGCCGGGCAGATAAAATTTCTCGGCCAGGATATCCTAGGTCTACAGCCCCGGGACATCACTTGCAGAGGTATCAGCCGGTCATTCCAGGTCCCACAGGTATTCATGTCGGAAACGGTGTTCGAGAACCTATTGATGGCATATGCCATTTTTGAGGACACCGGCTTAGACATGTTAAAACCGGTCATGAGTGAGGAAAGAACGGCGCGGGTCGATGACCATCTTAATCGTTATCAAATTGCAGATTATCGGAATGCCATTGCCAGCACCCTGCCACAAGGAGTGCGCAAACTTTTGGATATAGCCATGGCAGCTGTCCGTTCACCAAAGTTGTTAATGCTGGATGAACCTACCAGCGGCATCAGCGTCGAGGAAAAGTTTCCCCTGATGGACATCATTATGGATGCTCTAAAGCAGGAGAACACCACCGTACTATTTATCGAACACGACATGGAGATCGTCGAGCGATATGTCGCTCGCGTATTGGCTTTCTACCAGGGTGAGATCGTCTGCGATGCACCAACCGAGGAGGCTATGGTAGACGAAAAGGTGCGCGAGTTTGTGATCGGCGAGGAATACCACCGTACCCGGATCGAACGGGTCGCCGAGGATAGTGCAGATGCTTAGCATCTCTGGCCTGGACGTGAATATCGGCCCGACGCCGATCCTACGTGAAATTTCGTTAGAGGTGCCAACTGGATCAATGTGTGGTTTGATAGGGCGAAATGGCGCCGGCAAGACGACGTTAATGAGGGCGATCATGGGTTCGTTGGATGCCGAGGGCGGAGAAATTGTCTTCGATCATCTTGACCTGACCAAGGTAAATGCGCACAAGCGCGCCCACATGGGTATTGGCTTCATGCCCGAGGACCGTCGGTTAGTACCCGTTCTGACGGCCGAGGAAAACGTCCTGCTGCCAGTTTGGGCTACCGGCATGAAGGACGTCGAGGATCGCTTAGCCTGGATTTACGAACTGATGCCAGAGGTTGCGGAATTCCGTAGTCGCGGCGCCACTGAGTTGTCCGGCGGTCAGCAGAAGTTCGTCGCCTTTGCCCGCGCCCTGATGGTCGGCACCCAATTATTGCTATTGGACGAGCCGAGTGAAGGCATCGCACCAATCTTCGCGCAGCGTATGAACGAAATTCTCGCCGACTTGAAAAAGGAAGGCGAATCTGTGCTTGTGGCGGAATCCAATGACACCCATGTAGCCGATATTCTCGACCAAACCTTCGTAATTGAGCGTGGTAGTATCGTTGCCAACTAGACAGCGAGCGTCCGAATGACACCGCTATCAACCGCTAGCTTGCCTGATCGAGTAGAAGATGTCGTAGCCTTAGAGGAGCTTTTATCCAGGCCCAGCCAAGCCCTGATCGATGATATGTCGCGATTGCAGGGAGATCTGATAATCCTTGGTGTCAGTGGCAAGGTCGGGCCTTGCCTGGCACGAATGGCCAAACGCGCCGCGCCAGACAAACGTATTGTCGGCGTTGCTCGCTTTTCCGACCCGTTAGTGCAGCAGCGACTAGCCGATTGGGGCATCGAGACCATCGCTTGTGACCTGCTGGATCACGACGCAATAGAAAGTCTACCGAAACTGCCCAACGTCATCTACATGGCGGGGAAAAAGTTTGGCACCACAGGGGACGAACCTTTCACCTGGGCTATGAACACCCATGTGCCCGCACTTGTGGGAGAAACCTTCGCGCACTCCCGTATTGTCGCATTTTCCACGCTCTGCGTTTACCCTTTCACAGACGTGACTGGGCCATTGTGCAATGAAGTCACTTCGCCCGTACCCGTGGGCGAATATGCCAATTCCTGCGTGGGAAGAGAGCGGGTATTTCAATATTTTTCGAGCCGCTATAACACGCCTGGCCGTATAATCCGCCTGAACTACGCCATCGATCTACGTTATGGCGTGCTCTACGACATTGCCAATTGGGTCTATACTGGCCAGCCCATTGACCTACGCGCGGGTCATGTCAACGTCATCTGGCAAGGCGACGTGAACGCGCAGGTAATCCGAACTTTACGTCATTGCGAGGTGCCTAGCCGTCCCTTGAACATGGGCGGGCCGGGCCAAACCAGTGTGCGACACCTGGCAACCGAGTTCGGCCAGCGGTTCGGCCTGAAGCCACAATTCGTCAATCAAGAAACCGGTATCGGCTGGCATAATGACACATCGCTGGCAGCCAAGTTGTTTGGCTATCCTAAGGTGCCCCTGATGCGAATGATAGATTGGACGGTTGACTGGATTGATAGGGACCAACCGCATTATAATCTACCGACCCATTTCGAAGAACGCGATGGATCGTTCTAGGTTTCATTACAAGCTGCCAAAGGAGGCAAGCCATGAATATTTTTCATGATCGACCCCTGGACGGCGTTATTCCAGCCACCTTGCTGGCTTTCGACAACGACTACGAAATCGACGAGGCCGCATCCCGTCACCATTTGCGCGACGTGGCTGCCACTGAGGGTCTTAGTGCCATAACCGTGAATGGTCATGCCTCGGAGGTGCATGCATGCACCTTTGACGAACAGAAACGCATCCTAGATTTCAGTCAGGATGAACTTGGTGGCCGTTTGCCCTTGATTAACGGCATCTATGCGGACGGCAGCCAACAGGCTGCAGACCTAGCCCGAATGGCTGAGGCTGGGGGCGCACAGGCCTTGCTGGTATTTCCACCCAACAGTATGATTATGGGTGGTCAATTGCGCCCAGAAATGGCTTTGACCCATTTCAAGACCATCGCGGATGCCACGGACCTGCCTTTGATCGCTTTTCAATATCCCCAGGCCAGTGGCCAAGGATACCCCTTCGATACGCTATTGCGAATGATCGAGGCGGTCCCCACAATCAAGGCCTTCAAGGATTGGTCCAACGACGCCATGTTGCATGAAAAACATATTCGCGCCCTACAATCTGGTGCTCTGGGCCGAGCCATTACTGTCTTGACTACCCATTCATCATGGTTGATGGCGTCCTTGAGCATGGGAGCCAATGGTCTTCTCTCAGGTGCCGGCAGCGTCATTCCTGACCTGCAGGTGGCTCTTTTCCAGGCGGTCAAGACCGGCAACCTTAAGGACGCCCAGGCCATTAATGACCGCATCTATCCCCTGGCCCAAGCCTTTTACACACCGCCGTTCCTGGATATGCATAATCGTATGAAGGAATGTCTGGTCCTTTTGGGTCGTCAGGAACGCGCATTCGTTCGACCGCCCCTGATGAAATTGACTGACGGTGAAATCAAACGACTAGCCCTGGCACTAGAGCAAGCTGGATTACTGCACAGGGCCGCTGCTGAATAA
>CAZDQC010000201.1:1701-4414 GCA_964507245.1 uncultured Rhodospirillaceae bacterium | reverse complement strand
CCGTCTGGGTGCGGGAAGTCCGAGCCCCACATGATATTGTCCTCGCCCAGGTGCTTCACCATTTCCATGCCTACAGGATCACTTTGAAAGGTAGCGTAACATTGCCGATACCAATACTCCGACGGCTTCATCGTCAGGGTCAGGTCTCTAAACTGATCCTCCCATTCCAGATCCATATGCTGCAAGATGTATGGAATCCAGCCGATCCCACTTTCGCCTATCACAACCTTTAGCTCTGAATGGGTTTCCAGCTTACCACCAAATATGATCTCCATCAGCTTATTACTCATCTGCATTTGAAAGGCAGTGATAAAAACAGCAAACGCCTGCCTTGCCTCCAAGGGCTCCATGGAATCAAAATCAGGCGGTTTGGCGCCACCAGTATGAAAATGTACAGGCAGTTTTGAAGCCGCTGCAGCCGCGAATACTGGGTCCCAGTGTTTGTGGTAGAGAGGTTTGCCATCGGGAATTGAGGGAATTTCTAATCCACGCACTACACCGCGCTCGGTTACGCGTTCGATCTCAGCCACTGCGGCATCAATATCATGACCCGGTATGGAAGCGATTCCAGCTAGTCGGTCAGGATAGGTAGACGTAAATTCCGCCAGCCAGTCGTTATATATCTGCATCATAACAATAGAAGCATCCGGATCATTCAAGCGAGCCGCGCCACCCAGAATGCCGTACAGCACTTCGCCCACTACACCGTCAAGGTCCTGGTCCTTTATACGCAGGTCCGGCTCAGTTAGCCGGCGGATGCCGTTCTTGCCGTCCTCGTAGAGTCCCTGTTCCGCCATCCGGTCAGAGCGGTGAATAACGCCCGGCACGTATTCTCGGCCAGCTGATCCCATGCCGTTTTGCAAACCGAACTGACTGCCATTTTTTGAAACCCATATGGGCCCCTTAGGTCCTTCTGTCACGTAAGGCATGCGGCCTTTCATGGAGGGGGGTGCTGCTTCCGTGAACAGATCGGGCGGCAACCATATTAAATCGATATGACAGTCGGCTGATATTACTCCTTGGGACATTTTCATGGCCTTTCCAGATTTTGGTATCTATTAATTTTCGTTCAGACGCTGCAGCTGGTGCAATACGGCATCGGTCAGTTCAGTGGTGGAGACAGCAGCAGTGGCGAGGCCGCGAATATCCGGCGTGCGCACCCCAGCGGCCAAGACCTCCCGCACCGCTCGGCGCAACAGGTCAGCGCCATCTTGGTCATGAAATGACAATTCCAAGGCCAGAGAAAGGCTGAGGATCGCGCCCACGGGATTGGCTACGTTTTGGCCAGCAATATCTGGGGCGCTGCCGTGGACGGGTTCATACAAGGCGCACCTGTGTCCATCGCCATTCGGAGAACCAAGAGAAGCGGAGGGGAGCATCCCTAGGGAGCCTGAAATTGCTCCAGCCAAGTCCGAAAGAATGTCCCCGAACATGTTGTCTGCCAACATGACATCAAATTGCTTGGGATCGCGGATTATTTGCATAGCGCAATTATCCACAATCATGTGGTCCAAGGGTATATTGGCGTATTCTTCCGCACCCACGCGGCCAACTACCTTGCGCCATAGTTGGTGGCACTCCAAAACATTGGACTTGTCTATGGAATGCACATGACCGCCTCTGTGTTTCGCCAGATCGAAGGCAAACCGGGCAATTCGTTCGATTTCTGGTGTCTCATACACCAGGGTGTTGATGCCCCGTTCCATGCCATCGGCGGACTCTGCCACGCCGCGCGGATTGCCGAAATAGATGCCGCCGTTCAGTTCGCGCACGATCATCATATCTACGCCGCTGATTGCCTCAGCCTTGAGCGAGACGGTGTCAGCCAATTCATCATAGCCAATCACTGGACGCAGGTTGGCAAATACCTCCATGTGCCTGCGAATGCGTAACAAGGAGCCACGGCGGCGCGCGTCCAGTGGAACTTCGTCGAATTCTGGTCCGCCCGTAGCGCCAAACAGCACCGCGTCGACATCGGGCAAGTCCGCCATGACCTCGTCTGTGATAACTGCACCCTGCTCAACGTATGCGGCAGCGCCGTAGAATTCGTGACGCACCACCACATCCAAATCCCTGTGCTCACAGAACCAATCCAAAACCCGGATCGCTTCGGTCGTCACCTCGGGACCAATACCATCCCCGGGCAGCACGATCATTTGATAGGACAAATTAGTTTCCGCCTCTCCTTGTTATTACAACAAGAATACGCAAATTATTCGAAAACGCCAAAAATCTCTGGCTCGTCGTGTCCCAACAGTAGTGTCGAGTGACAGCGACTATTTCACCGAGGAGAAACTGGTAGGCTGCAGGAATTGGCTACTGAGTGAGGCGACGATTTGGCCGCTGGCTTCGGTCTCGGCGCGTTTTTCTAACCACTCGGGATCAGTTGCAAAAGCGCCGAATTTTTTTTCCCGCTCGGCCATAGACTCCCAAGCCAACATATATGTTAGATCCTGATTGGATTCGCCAATTAGCGTCGTCCAAAACCCAGCCTGGCGTATACCATGCTTTTCCCACAGGGGTAGGGTGATGGTCTCGAAACGTTTCAATAAATCCGGCAGTCGGCCCGGGACACAATGATAAATACGCAGTTCGTAGATCATGGTTTTTATCCCCTCCAATAGATCTTCCGACCTTTCTAACCCCTTGCCGTCAGAATGTGAACAAAAGCACGACGAAAAGGAGCATGAAGAACTATGAACGATGCAAGTGA
>CAZDQC010000201.1:0-1601 GCA_964507245.1 uncultured Rhodospirillaceae bacterium | reverse complement strand
ATGCAAGTGATAAACCATCCGACCAACGGTAACTTTAAGATGCCTGCACGGCCTGTGGGGCACGATGGCGCTACACCACCTTTGGTTGCGGCACCCCTGCGGGGCGAACATATCGACGACGTGTTAGAAAACTGGTTGGCAATTGATAAAACAGGGGTGGCTAAGTTGCGTCGAAAAGGCGCAATTTAGTCCCATCAATTTGGGTATCGTGTGTCGTCAAAACAAAAGGATTTAGATTAAAGCTGTTTCCGAAATTTATGGGAATGGGCGTGGTGCCTGTTGTAATAAAGGCGATTCTAACGACAAATGTCTATTCAGAAACCAGTCCAAGATGTGCCCGTTCTCATCATTGGGATAGGTGTGGGATAAATCCTTGATTTCGCGGTAGCACACGTTAGCTCCGGCCCGGCGCAGAGCCTGTTCAGCATCGCGGGCCACCTGAACCGGAAACATCCAGTCCAGAGCACCGTGGGTCAGATAGATAGGCAAATCTCTACAGCGGGTCGGATCCATCATTTCTAACATAAGGGGATGAAAAGAAGCGGAAATGGGAGCTAGATGTGTGAAAGGTGACGCGTCTTCCAGCCCCGAAACATAAGTAAATGTTCCGCCATCGCTCATCCCCGTCATCAACAGAAATTTGGTGTCGATGTTCCATTGACCCTTGGCGAATGCGAGCAGCTTCTCCAATCGAGCCGAATCCTTTTCTGGTGCCATCAGAGACCAGGTGCTCTCCAGAGAAGTAGGTGTGATCAGAATAGCGCCGCGGCTGCGGGCCTCTCGCAGCCAGGTCCAAAGAAAATCGCGGCCATGGCCGCTGCCCCCATGTAGCGCCATGATCAGGGGATAAGCCGTTGCGTCATCGTAATATTCTGGCACGTACACCGAAAAGCCACCCCGGCGGCCCTTTTCGTTATTAGCATGTATCACGCCCACGTTCTCCCGACCGGCATCAGCGTTAGCCAACTTTTCTAACAGGACCTCGTCCGCCCGACCCGCTTCGTTGAGAAAAAACCGGTTAATCAGCGGAAGGGTGGAAGCAGCAGGATAGATGGCGGCGAAGGCTTTAGCGTTCTGGCGAATACCACGATAGGCCATAAAAATTCCATCGGGCGCACAACACGCGTCGCGCAGACTGTCAAATCCGCTACAGACTGCCTCCGCCGCGGTGATCATCTGATCCGCTAAACAGGATAGATGCTCTGGCCATTTCTGGTTACGGAAATGTTTAAGCCCCCGGCGCAACGCCGTATCCACATTCTCCACGCCAGTCACCAGGTTGCCGAGATTGGGTGGATGCAAGTTCCGGGACACATAGTTCAGGGCTTCCATGCTGTTCAGCAACGGTAAAAGCAAGTCGCTGATAGCATCGATCAAGGCTTCATTCTCGTTGGGTGATTGCGACATTTCTGACATACGCGCTCCAGTCTTGACCGATCTCCAAATCATAGCACCTTGACCGCACAGGCTCACTGACCAAAATTGACGGAACTTGCATGGAGGGAATGAACACATGGCCGTTAAATCTAGCAACTACGATTGGTTGAACCTGGTCATAGAAGAGACCTTGGAACCGGATCTGCCCATCTGTGATCCGCACC
>CAZDQC010000200.1:0-4475 GCA_964507245.1 uncultured Rhodospirillaceae bacterium | reverse complement strand
GCGATAAACCGCGAAATTCAGCTACGGCACGGCCATCTTCACCTAACACAGTAACATCAAATATTCCCGTGCGACTGGCATGGCTGCGTGCCTCGGCGACGGCAGTCAGCAATTCGCCAGGCCGGCCAAATGTCAAATAGGTGATTTGAGCGGACTGCCCAAAAGACTTTTCACCCCGGCTATTACAAGCAAACCCAAAAGCAGTGTCCGCCAGCAGGAAGCTGTATCCGCCATGACCAGTGCCGTAGGCATTCAACATGCTTTCATCTAAACGCATACTAATCCGGGCAAACCCGCTCCGAACTTCTTCCAAAGAAATTTTTAGTGTCTGGCAAACGGGGTCATTTTCATGCATTTCCTGACAAATTTCCCGAGCCCGTTGGTCCGAGCAATCCGACACCGATACCATCTTGAATTCCTAAGTTCCTATTCCAGCCCCAAGAGTTCGTCGACCTTTTTGGGTCCCAGATCTTGGCCGTACAACAGAACATCGTCGACCTGCAAAACAGGCGATGAGCGGATGTTGCGGCTCTCAATAAAAGCTGCAGCTTCTTCATCCATCATCAGGTCCTTGGCAATAAATGTTACATCATGGGCCTTCAGATACCCTTTGAGTTGTTCACACGGGGCACAAAGGGGTGTGGAATAGACAATAACTTTCTGAGCTGTCATTCGGCTTCCTTTATAGCCTTCTCAGCCTTCAGCTTGCGATACAGCTCCTTATTCTCAAGCCAGGCATTCTTGGTCTCTGGTGTCTGCCAGGGCTGCTGCTGCGTAAAAACTTTTGCTTTCCAAGCATTGCCTTTGGACCATTGGAAAGGTGACTCCGCGGTGGTTCTAGGCTCTGTGGCGGTTTCAAAGAGATCCAGCGCCATAGTGATAATCTGGCGTTGTTGTTCCGCATCACCTGGTTCGCCACAAGGGTTGCCTAGGGGAAAGTCGGTGAATTGCAGGCGGGCGACGCCGCAGCTTTCCACAATGTCGCGCGCAGCTGCGACGACGACTGAGGGAATGCCATTTTCTTCCAAGTGCCGTGCAACCAGACCAACGGTCTGGTGGCAAACGGGTCAGACCGGGACCAACAGGGCGATATCGACGTCTTCGTCCCGACAACCCTGCAATACTTCCGGCGCATCAGTCCCGATCGTCTTACTTTGGGAATAGGCGTTATAAACGCCATAGGCGGTGGGCGCGAGAGAGCCGATACGGCCAGCCTCCGCCAGTTCCTGCAAACGCGTAACGGGAAAATAGCTGTTCACGTCATCCAAGGTGGTTGCGTTCATGTCATAGCTGTCTGTCCGGCTGTACAGGTCCTTCACCGGTGTATCGACGGCTACGCCGTAAACATTGGCTGCCTCCCCCCGTTCCAGCGGTAATCGCTGGTCCTCCCATCGCCGCGAGGCAATCTCGGACGTGGAAACCAGGGCAAGGCGGCTGTCCGCCAATAGCTTCTTCAATGGCGTAAAGGGAACATGGTCATTTTTTGCCCATTGATAGGGCTTGTCGTAACCCTCAGCCTGATAATAGGCCTTGGTTCGGTCGATATATCTCACATAGCTCAAAGTGGAATCCTCCAGGATTGCAACGGCGCATTAGACCATATTGGAGGCGTGCATGGCTAGGTCACTGCCCCCGACACAACATTTAGGTTCAGTCGTGCGGACTTCCGACAACTTCCACGTAAACTCGATATTATTCAGTAGAGCCGCAGCAAAAACTATAATATGTACGCCCTTGCTCTGCCGCAAATTGGCAACCGAAACAACCTAAGAGCCCGCATAACGACCATCTAGCTGCTAAGTCATCCAGGTTATCATTTGAAAAATATTAAAGATGGAAAGTCCAAGCATTCCATTTAACGATTTAATCGCGATGGCCTGCCAGTTTACTACGCCGCGTCCTTGGCCAAGAAGCCGCCGGACTGGCGAGACCAGAGTTCAGCGTAGAGGCCGCCCCTCCGGAGAAGTGTTTCATGCGTACCCTCTTCCACGATTCTGCCCTGATCCATGACGATCAGGCGGTCCATAGCTGCGATGGTGGACAGGCGGTGGGCGATAGCTACCACCGTCTTGCCTGCCATCAGCGACTGGAAGCTTTCCTGTATTGCCGCTTCCACCTCTGAATCCAGAGCAGATGTAGCCTCGTCCAAAATCAAGATCGGCGCATCCTTGAGTAAGACGCGAGCGATGGCGACGCGCTGGCGCTGGCCGCCGGATAGCTTGACACCCCGTTCACCAACATGAGCCTCCAGACCGCGCCGGCCCTGGCTATCTTCCAGCTCTACAATGAAATCATCCGCCTTGGCCGCCCGGGCGGCTGCCATAACCTGATCCTCGGTAGCGTCGGGCTTTGAATAACGGATGTTCTCAAAAACGGAGCGGTGCAGCAGTGACGTATCTTGGGTAACCATAGCGATCTGGGCCCGCAGACTATCCTGAGTTACCGTAGCGATGTCCCTGCCATCGATCAAGATACGTCCATCTTCCAGGTCATAAAATCTTAACAGGAGGCTAACCAAGGTCGATTTGCCAGCGCCGGAGCGCCCCACGATGCCGATTTTCTCGCCTGGCTGGATTTCTAGGTCTAAACCAGCGATCACGCCTTCGTCCACGTCCTCTCTCTCCTTGCCGTAGTTGAAGCTGATGCTATCGTAGCGAACGCTCCCCTTAACTACGGCTAGTTCTGTAGCTCCCGGTGTGTCCTCAATAGCGCGGTCGCGGGCAATGGTCTCCACTCCGTCCATGACCACTCCAATGTTCTCGAATACGTTGGAAACTTCCCACATGATCCACTGCGACATGCCCTGCAGCCGCAGCACCAGCCCGGTCGCAAGAGCAATGGCGCCGGCACCCACGTTGTCGAGGTGCCATAGCCAGATGGACATGCCGGCGACCGAGAATATCAGGCAGGCATTCAAAATGTTCAAAGTCACAGTCAACAGTGTAGACAGGCGCATCTGAGCGTAAATTGGCTCCAGAAAACCTTGCATCCCCTCGCGCGCATATTCATCCTCATAAGCCGCATGGGCAAACATCTTAACCGTACCTATATTGCTATAACTGTCCACAACCCGACCGGTTACGACGGAACGGGCTTCAGCCTGTGCCTTGGACCAGTCCCGGAGGCGCGGAACAAAATAATGCATGGCGATAATATAGCCGGCCAACCAAACAATCATGGGCACTGCTAGGCGTAGATCAGTGCTGGCAAACAGAATAACGGCGGCGGTAAAGTAGACCGCTACGTACAGCAGGACCTCGGTCAATTTCATGACAATGTCGCGAACTGCCAAGGCCGTCTGCATCATCTTCGCGGCAACCCGGCCGGCAAAATCGTTCTGGTAAAAGTCCATGCTTTGCCGCAAGAGATAGCGGTGCGCCTGCCAGCGCGTCCGCATGGCGAAATTGCCCAACAAGCCTTGGTGTGAAATCGATTCATACAAGAACTTCAGGGTGGGCAGTATCACCAACAAAACGGCTCCCATGATAAACAACGTTCCCTTGTGATCAGCCCAGAACGTCATTCTGTCTGACGCTGCCAGCCAATCCACCAGACGGCCCAAGAAAGCAAAAAGGCTAACCTCAAGAACGGCGATCACTGATGCGAACATGGCGGAAGTCAAAAGCAGGCGCCAAAACGGCTTAGCGTAATGCATCATGAAGGGGATTAGGGATGCCGGAGGCATCTCCGGCTGCTGCGACGGCAGTGGGTCGGTAAATCCTTCCAGCCAGTCGAAAAATCTGGCAATCACGGCAGACACTCCAGAGCAAGGCCTATAACCTAAGGGGGGCTGCAACTTATCCTAATTGGTGAAGCAACCGCAAATCTGCACGACTTACTCGTTCTCCGCCCCTGCCGCCAGTCCCGCCTTAAATCGCGTATCAGCTTGGCGAAAGACCCTGTGAGTGTTGTTCATGTCCCAAGGCTCTTCTTCCAGCGTCTCGTGGTTCCACTGCCTACGGGGGATGGGCGGATTAAAAAAATCACCGCCGTAGACGTGCAGTGCCGGAGTAAGCTTGCGTATAGGATTGGCCACTGAATGGATGATATCCGGGCCTAGTGTCGCGACCTGTCCCACACCCATAGATTCGGCTCCTGCCGCCTCGATTTCTGGTCCGTCAGGAGCCTTCAGACGGCGCCAAAACACATTGTCCTCCCGTCCACCATAAATGCCAATCACAGCGAACATATTATGGTTGTGAGGCAACAAGGTCATATAGGGGGCCCAGACGAAATTGATCACAGTCAGATCCGGCGCCTGATACAAGGGATAAACGCCGGCGGTGTCAGGCTCCCCCAACTCGGCGATAACAACCGCTGGATCCGCGACGGCCTCCAGTACCAATTCGCGGATAGCTTTTTGTCCACCGCCAATGGCAGCCTTGCAGTCATCAATAAAGCTATCTTTACTGAACATCGTTGCTCTCTCCCACTGGTTCTTGTGCCGAAGTCTAATGGACGACCCCACAAATCGC
>CAZDQC010000199.1:3150-4568 GCA_964507245.1 uncultured Rhodospirillaceae bacterium | reverse complement strand
AGGTCAGGCTGGCGCCCGCCGATCAGTTCTAGATAAACCTCTGCCAGAAGTTCAGCATCCAACAGGGCACCGTGTTTCTGTCGCGTCGAGAGATCAATATTGAACCGGCGGCAAAGAGCATCCAAACTGTATTGCCCGGCAGATATTTTCTTGCGCGCCAGGGCAATTGTATCCAAAACTCTGTCTTGGGGTAGATTAGGCTGGTCCACGGCAGCCAATTCTGCATTCAAAAACCGGATGTCGAAATTAGCGTTGTGGGCGATCAGTCCTGCACCCTCGACAAAGGCCAGAAAATCGTCGGCAATGGCGCCAAACACCGGTTTATCGGATAGAAACTCCTCGGACAGGCCATGCACGTTGAAGGCATCTTCCGGCATGTCCCGTTCCGGGTTGATGTACCACTGCCGAGTTTCCCCGGTAGGCATGTGATTGATCAGCTCTACACAACCGATCTCTACTACCCTGTGGCCTGCGGCGGGATCCAAACCTGTTGTTTCAGTGTCGAATACGATTTCGCGCATGCACGGGCCTCCGGCTGGGGTGATTCGTAGGGCGGCGATGCGGTCGACCCTTGGGCGGCCAAGCGTGCCCCGGCCGGCCTTTGATAGCGGCGATCATCCGCACCATGTGGTTCAGAGTAAAGCGGCGGCCTAGTCCAGTTGGCAGGATGAAATCGGCGCGCTGTCGTTTTACAATGTCAGGCACTTGCTGGCGGCGGATATTCTCGAATTTTTCCGCTGCCATATTGGGGCGTGCTAGAACCCGCTGTCGCTGCAGAAAATAGGGCGCACTGGCCAGGGCGGTGGCGTCGCACCGTTCTTCGCCCCGTCCCTCGAATAACAGCGGAATGTCCAAAACAACCAACGGCAGGCGGCGCATCCTGGCGATACTTAAAAAGGCTCGCTGCATTTGACCCACCATGGGATGCAGAATGGCTTCCAGTTTGCGCAATTCGTCTCTTTTGTCAAAAACCCGGGCTCCCAGAGCCGGGCGGCAAATGGCACCATTCTTCGTGACGCCAGGAAAAGCGGTTTCCACACTGCGCACGGCGCGGCCGCCCTTTTTTAACAGTTCATGCACCGCTGCGTCGGCGTCGAATACTGGTACCCCTAAGCGCCAAAACATTCTTGACGTTTCCGACTTACCCATACCGATCGAACCGGTCAATCCAAGAACAAACAAGCCAAACTCCTTACAAATCTAGCAGGACATGGTCTCGGACATCTTGATCCACAACCGGTTGCTGCCCGAACCAGGCAGCAAACCCTGGCCTGGCTTGATGCAACAACATGCCCAGGCCATCAACTATCTGGTTTCCCCTCTTTTGGGCAGCAGCCAACAATGGCGTCAAAAGAGGAGTGTAGACAGCATCCATCACAACGGCATTCCGGGGCAAGGCGTCCAGCACCAAATCAAGG
>CAZDQC010000199.1:0-3050 GCA_964507245.1 uncultured Rhodospirillaceae bacterium | reverse complement strand
CGGTCGCATATGCGCAGTGCGGCTTCCTTATGCGGAAGAGTAACGTTGCAACCGGAAAAGCCAAGTTTCGGCAAGGCGCGGACTGCTGTCTCAAAACTGTTCGGCTTGATAGCTAACGGCACGTAGGCGCCATCGATTTCGTACCGGTGCAGCCAGAAATTATGCAGCCGCGGTGAACGAGAATGGGTGATGGGCCATCCGGCTACGCCCGCAAGGCTCGCCTTGCCGCTAATCATGCCGGCATCAACCCCTGGGACCGCAGGAACGCTAACAATGGCAGCAGGGGCATTCCCTGAATGGTAAAATGGTCCCCCTGCACACGGTCGAACAATTGCGCCCCCAAACTTTCAATCTGATAACAACCCACCGAGCATAACACTTCGCCTCCTCCCCGGTCCAAATATCCCTCGATGAAGTCTGTAGATAGAGGCCTCATCCATAATATTGCAGTATCCAGATAACGCCACAGGACTGTCGCATCACGCACTACACATACGGCCGTATGTAATTCATGAGATTGTCCCGACAGTTTTTCCAAGGTTTTCCGGGCTTCTTTCCGGTTACCGGCCTTGTCGATCAACACTTTCCCAACGGCTAGAACTTGATCGGCACCGATGATCCAATCGCCACGATAGTCCCGCGCCACGGCGGTTGCCTTGGCCTCGGCTAGCTGATTAGCCAGGTTACGGGGTGGCACGTTATGCACTAAAGCAGCAGTTTTGATTGCCGATTCGTCTAGATTTGAAGCTGCTACAACGATATCTAACCCTGCTTCTCGCAACATTTTGCAGCGCGCTGCGCTGCCGGAAGCCAGAACAATCCTTTCCTCAGGTGAATTGTTCATCGAGCAAATATTCTCGTTGCTTTAGAGAGTTTCTTTATGGAATTGGTCGGCGACATTATTTTTTCTATTAAACTATTGAGATAGATAGGTTTAAAATAACTAATGTGACGGACCGCAGCAATATCATAGCTTTGCCTAGCTCCGATCAGAGCGACCCATTTCTGATGAGCCGGCGTCGGCTGACCGATTTATTGCTGCGCCATTGCCTGATTGAGAGTTTCTATCGCTCCATCTCTAACGGAAAGCCCTATCCTTTCGCCACAGCAAAACAGTTGTTGCCAGGTCAAGGTCAAGGGTGGATGGAGCATCAGGATCAGAATGCAGTTCTGATGTTCATAATTGATGGTAATTTGCCCCGGCCCTTGAATAAGCATTTTCGTCTGCGCGCTTCCAATCGGGTTACTTGGCGCAATATACAGCGGCTGGCCCCTGATTTGGATTTATCGGACTTCAAGGCAAACCATTGTCGACTCGATGATGCCGGATTTGCACAGTTGCTGCCGCGGTTGATCTCATTTGATTACGCTCTGTTGGCGGAACGGCAAGATGTTGGGAGTGGCATGGCGTTGAGCCATATGCATGTAAAGGTAGAACGCCTTACCGATACCGCCATCAAGGAACTCGGCAAGAAACTGGGATATGTCGAACGGCGGCTTTTCGAGCGGGGTGAGGATTATGTCGAAGCACTGGAAAGCAAATTTTTCGAATATTTTGGGTTCTCCGCAAATGCCGCAGGCCGGAAAAGCGCAGCTGCCATGGCGGCCCAGCTGTTGACGGCCCACGGGCAACGTTTTTTAGTATTTGTTGCCGGGCAGGAAGATTGCCGCCTGACGGTACTGGACGAAAGTTCCGAAATTGAACAATATCTGCTGATCCGACCTACAGGTGCGGCTCTAAAACGATTACATTTAGCGAGCGCCGTAGCTAGCGTAGAAGACCTTAGCAACTATGCACTGACCCGGTTGCAAGACACCAAGGCCCCTGACTCCGTCTTCACCATGCTATACCGCCTGACGCTGGAACGTACTCAAGCCGCCCAACCCGGCAATCGTAGTCATCGCGACCGAGACTTGCTGAAACCGTGGCTGTGGATCAAGGACGCTGCAGTTCTACCCCGGCCCGACAGCGACGGCCCAGAAATCCCCTTTCGTTGGGACGATGCCTAGGATTAATGGCGAATAGGATACATGGCGCACGTTCCTGCCACCCTGTGACAGCTTCAAGCTGTCAATCCCACTAATTTTCCCTTTTGCAACTTTATGAAGGAAAGGGGATGGAATTGTCCAGAATCGCCGAGATCATCGCAGTCGCCTTTGATTATGGTTTCGCTATGACCATAATCGGAGTCACGAGATCCCTTAGTTTGGTCCTGTCTTAAATTCTCCCGTCATAGGCATTTGCGCCTATATCGCAGGCCAGCAGAGTAAAGGTTTGACGCCCCTCAGCTTCGGCCAAGGCCAGGGCAATGCCGGCGCGATCCTTAACGGCTACACCAACGCCACCCATCGCTTGGGCAAGAGCAACAAAATCAGTGCCTCCGAATTTTACCCCCAAAGCATCGAATCCATTTTCCCGCTGTTTCTTTTCAATCAAGGCCAAGGAGCGGTCAACAAATACCGCCACAATAATATCCTGACCGAGGTCTCGCAAAGTTGCCAATTCGCCCAGAACCATTTCCAAACTGGCGTCCCCCACAAAGCACATCACCCTCCGCCCAGGGTCAGACAACTTTGACCCAATAGCTAAGGGCAGGGCACAGCCCATAGTGCACAAGGCCGAGGACTGCAGCAGGCTGCGCGGCTGAAAACATTTCCAGACCTGGGAGAGCAGGATTCGGTGGGCACCGCTGTCTGCGGTGGCAATGGTATCGGGCGGGCAGTGTTTTTGGATTTCATCAACCAAAGCGGCAGGGCCCCATTCCTCGCCCACTTGGAATGCGGCGATCAAGTTTTTCCGCGTTGCCATCACCTCGCCATCAGGCCAAGTTTCATTGTGGCCCGCACTTTGTCCTAACGCTCTAAGCCCCGCGCCCACATGACAAAGGAACGTCCAGCGCGCTTGATGCATATAATGGGTATTTTCCAACCGGCCCAGTTCAATTACAAGGGCATCTGCCGGCCAGGGATCACGCCAGCCTGTCCGCATTTCAATGGGGTCATAGCCGGCCAGGATAACGCAATCACTTCGCTGAACAAGGGGCAGCAAA
>CAZDQC010000198.1:2960-4603 GCA_964507245.1 uncultured Rhodospirillaceae bacterium | reverse complement strand
GGCCTGAATTGCAGCGCTCTAGGCCCCAGTCGACCGGGCTGGAGAACCATCTGATAAGCAGTTCTTATCCACTCGCAGATCAATTTACGGGTGTCCCTAGGGTCCACCATTTCCTCCATCTCAAACCGGTTAAGGGGACCTACCGGTCCTCGGGCACTTTCTATACGGTCCTCGATTTCTGCCCGCAGAGCAACCGGATCCTCGGCTTCAGCCAGCTGCCGCTTATAGGCTGCCTCAATGCCACCCTCAGGGGGAATTCCACCAGTATCCGCCGCCGGCCAGACCACCCGTACCGATGGCCGGTTTAAGGGCGTGGCATAATTATTGCCCGCCACACCAAAACTGCGTCGGGCAATGATAGAAAAAATAGGTACCTTGATCTGGGAGAAGGCCACCATCCATTCACCACCTTTGCGGATGGTGCCGGCAATTTCATGTTCCAGTCCCACCGCAAAACCTGGGTTATCTACTAGATTGAGGATGGGAATATGGAAAACGTCACACAGATCAATGTGACGGGTCAGCTTATCGCAACCATCCGCCGTAAGAGCACCACCGTTGACGTGGCGGCTATCGGAAGCAATGACACCTAGGGAATGACCGTTGAAACGCACAAACCCTGTGATCTGGTCCGTGCCCCATAACGGCCCCACTTCAAAGAAAGAGCCCTTGTCCGCCAACAAGCGAATTACCTTCCGCATATCAAACGTGGCCATCCGGCTCCGTGGGATCAACGTGAACAATTCCTCTTCCCGCCGGTCTACGGGATCACTGGGATCCGGAAGCGACACGGGGGTTGTTTCGTACACACTAGATGGCAAGTAGGAGAGGAAACGTCGTGTAATAGCCACAGCGTCGTCCTCCGATTCGGCCAGATTATCTACCGAACCGTTGGTGCAATGTATACGCCAATCTCCCAATTCCTCCTTAGTGATGTCGTAGCCCATGGCATGGCTGACCACGGGCGGCCCAGCAACAAATAGCTGTGCGATATCCCTTACCATGACAGAGAAATGTCCCAGAACGGCCTTGGCTGCGCCGATGCCTACGACACTGCCTAAAAGAACATTGACCACAGGTACTGTATTTAATTGCTCGGTATAAAGTTCGCTGCCCAAATGACCCGGCAGGAACGATCCCCCACCACCCGTGACCCGTGGCCTGCCCGCCTTGATGGCGCCGGAACTTTCCTGCGCATCGCTTTCACCAACCTTTTGTTGCTGCGGCACCATAGTTGCAACGCTGCCACCACCCGACGAACCATCTAGCAACCGGATCGATGGCGCCTGCAATTCAATGGACAGTTGATCAAGATAACGACTCTTGGACCCAATAGCGCCATCCGCGTGCCCGCCACGGGATGTAAAATCATCCGCGCAGACGATAGCTGTACGGTCGTCAATCTTACCCCACCCGCCTACATGGTTGGCTGGGGTGAAGGCCTCGATGCCGCCTTCTTCGTTGTATGTAGCAAATCCCGCAATGCTGCCCACTTCCTGAAAGGTGTCGTCATCCAGAAGTAGAGAGATGCGTTCCCGGCAGGTGAGTTTCCCCCGAGAGCGTTGCCGCACTACACCCGGATCCGTCGATCCCGGTGCAAGACGTTCTTCGGCAAGACGCTGAAGCGTTTTCACCTCATCCAG
>CAZDQC010000198.1:0-2860 GCA_964507245.1 uncultured Rhodospirillaceae bacterium | reverse complement strand
AGCTTAGCCAAAAGTGGATCAAATTGCGCTGGCGGGGCATAGCCCAGGTAACCGCATGCATCGACCCGCACGCCAGAGCCCGACGGCTCCTTATAACCAGTAATAACCCCAACGCCCTGCGCAACTATCCGAGCCTGAATTGCATATCCCCGGGGTGCGGCAATGTCAGTCTGATTGGCAAGACCAAGGTTTTCAAGACTCGCGCCGCCTGCTATTTGGAACTGCGTAGCGACTAGATCAATTCCCATGACTTGCTCAGTCACAGTATGCTCGACCTGAATGCGAGGATTGCATTCAATAAAGTGATAAGTACCTTCCTCCGGTGAAACTAAAAACTCCACTGTACCGGCGTTGACGTAGTTCGCCGCCTTGACCAATTTTATGGCATCGTCATGCATTTTTTGCCGCAGGGTTTCCTCCAGGCCAGCGGCAGGGGCGATCTCAACGACTTTTTGATTATGGATCTGTACCGAGCAGTCCCGTTCATACAGATGAATTGCCTCACCCATGGCATCCGCCAAGATCTGCACCTCAATATGGCGGGGCCGCTCAATCAGTTTTTCCATAAAAATGTCGTCGTCGCCGAAGGCTGTCATCGCCTCGCTCCGACAGCGTTCTAAAGCTTCCCCAAAATCCTCCGCGCTAGCCACAGCACGCATGCCCCGACCACCACCGCCTGCAGCAGCCTTTAGCATCACCGGGTATCCAACAATTTCGCCAAATTCCTGCGCCTCGGCGACTGATGACAAGGTAGCTGGACTGCCAGGAACTACCGGAATATTACAGGATTGAGCCAAAGAGCGTGCCATCACTTTGTTGCCAAACACAGTCAAGGCAGAGGCTGGGGGACCCACAAACACGATACCTTCGGCTGCGCACATCTCCGCAAAACTGGCATTTTCGGAAAGAAAGCCATATCCGGGATGGATACAGTCGCAATCCATCTTCTTTGCGACATCGATCATTGCGGCGCCATCGAGGTAAGCCGCAACGCCGTCTTGGCTCAAGGGGCGGACGTGAGTCGTCATGCAAGTGTGCAAGGACTGGGCATCCATGGAAGCGTGGACGGCCACAGATTCCATGCCCAATGCCTTGGCAGCCTTGGCGATGCGGATGGCAATTTCACCGCGATTGGCAATCAATACACGCTTGTGCAAACCCATGTCGTTTCCTTCAACTCTTTGCTTTGACTCGTTATTGACCCACACTGTCATGATAGAGCATTGGTGAGGAGGAAAAAAATGAGCGGGCGATTGGACGGCAAGGTGGCGGTGATCACTGGCGGGGCCAGTGGCATGGGCCAGGCGACAGTGTACCGTTTCCTAGCCGAGGGCGCTTCGGTGGTAATCGGTGATCTAAACGCGGAAACAGGCAGGGCTACCATGGCCGAGATTGAGGCTCGGGGGGCCGCCGATAGAGCGGTCTTCATGGTCACAGATGTGGCGGAAGAGTCAGACATCGAGACCTTGGTAGATTGCGCTATTAGCGAATTCCGGCAGCTTGATTGCGTTTTCAACAACGCCGGAATTGGCGGCGCCATTGGCCCCATCAGCCAAACACGAGTGGAAGAATGGGACTTTACATTCAATGTTCTGACCCGAAGCGTGTTCCTAGGGATCAAGCATGGTGCCCGCGTGATGCAGGCCCAGGGGAAGGGCGGCAGCATTATCTCGACGTCGTCCATCGCCGGCCTGGGCGGTGGGGCGGGGCCACACGCATATTCGGCGGCTAAGGGGGCCGTGGTCAATCTGACCCGTGCCGTTTCAGGTGAATTGGCCAACTACCGCATACGCGTGAATACCATCGCCCCCGGGGTGATCAAGACGCCTTTGTTTGCCTCCGGGCGCGAGGCAAAGATGGAGGCATTTGCCTTGCCCAAGAACCCGTGGCCCCGCCTCGGTACCGGTGCGGACATCGCCAACATGGCGGTCTACTTGGCCTCAGATGAATCGGAATACATAACCGGGCAAAACCTAGTCGTGGATGGCGGTGTTACCGCGTCGGGCCCAAACATGTGGGGTCACGACCCACAAAGCCCAATGCTTAAGAAATCCGGCGTTACCCATGGCACAACGGGCCGGGGCAACGACCTGCGGGATGTTGAATAAAATTAGCGTCGTTGCCGCATAGGTAGGCTGCTGACTAAGAGAATAACTTTTCACTCGAAAATTATGTTATTGGTAAATACAGTTCTACCTTTCACCAATTTCAAGTCTCGACAACATGAGCTTAGAAAATTTAAGGTCGGCTTTACTCTTTTCAATATTGCAAGACATTTTACTCGAATAGCAGCGCGCTTTTGCATGAATCCACGCCTACCTGCCTACGCGACGTATTGCGGAGCTTGAGAACGCTCACCAAGGCTCGCCAAAAGGACGAATTTCCACAAGGAAGGACTGGGTCGACGGTGGCTGGTGTGCCGTGTGAAAGATTTCGCCGGCGATGTCATCCGGCTTGGCAAAGAATTCATCGGGCTTATCGGTGAGACGGTTGCGCACCATAGGCATGTCGATCATGGCGTCAATCACCACGTAGGCGATGTGCAGTCCTTGGGGCCATAACTCTCGTGCCAAGCTTTCCGCCAAGATGCGTTGCGAGGCCTTAGTGGGCGAGAACCCCACAAACCGGGGGATGCCTCGCGAGGCGCCTGTATTGCCTGTTATTATTAGGGCGCCATCGCCAGCCGTCACCATTTGCGGTGCCAATTCCTGAGCGGTAACCAATAGACCCGTGGTATTGACCCGGAAATTACGTTCGAATAAATCTATGTCCAATTCAGAGTAAGGCTGAAACGTAGCCAGAGCAGCATTATAGACCACCTTTTTGGGAAGCCCTTGTTCGTCAACGATCCTACGCAAGG
>CAZDQC010000197.1:0-4675 GCA_964507245.1 uncultured Rhodospirillaceae bacterium | reverse complement strand
TAGTGATGGCTACCAAGCAGCCCTTACTGCTTTGGATGGTGGAGCAATTCGAGAATTCAGATATGTTGAAGCTGTTTGACAAATTCTGACTACGTAGCGGCTCTAGACGCCAACTAACTTTATTGAGCGTTTTGAGGGCTTGAATTTACTTCCTACAAGAACGACTCTTTACAGAGCACATCAGCGCCTAGAGGATATTGTATGAACGGCCGTGTAACTGCTGTTCTGGGTCCAACTAATACCGGCAAGACCCGTCTGGCTGTGGAACGTATGCTCGGCCACCGAACTGGTATGATAGGCCTCCCCTTGCGCCTACTTGCGCGAGAGATTTATGACCGCGTCGTGGCACAGAAGGGCGCGGATGCGGCCGCCTTGGTAACTGGCGAAGAAAAGATAGTTCCCAGGCATCCCAATTATTTTGTCTGTACGGTGGAAGCCATGCCTCTGACTTGGCAGGCAGAATTTTTGGCTGTCGATGAAATCCAACTGTGTGCGGACCCGGAACGTGGCCACGTTTTCACTGACCGTCTGCTGCATGCACGCGGTAAGCAGGAAACCATGTTCCTGGGTGCTGCCACAATGAAAGCCATCATCGGTAGTTTGCTTCCTGATGTGGAGTTTATTGAACGTCCCCGATTTTCTACCCTGACCTACGCGGGCGAAAAAAAGCTCTCTCGGCTACCACGTCGTTCCGCCATCGTGGCCTTCTCTGCTAAGGATGTCTACGCCTTGGCAGAGTTAGTTCGCCGACAGCGTGGCGGAGCCGCAGTAATTATGGGTGCCTTGAGCCCCCGTACCCGTAATGCACAAGTGGCTCTGTATCAAGCGGGCGAAGTAGACTATCTGATTGCGACAGACGCTATCGGCATGGGTCTAAACATGGACGTGGATCATGTAGCCTTCGCTGACTTGCGCAAATTCGATGGCGCAGGTTATCGGGGTCTACACCCTAACGAACTAGGCCAGATCGCTGGCCGCGCAGGTCGGTATATTAACGACGGCACTTTCGGCACCACTGGAGCGGCTGGCCCGATTGATGCCGAGATGGTGGAGTTGCTTGAAAATCACCGCTTTGCCCGCAACCGCCGCCTGCACTGGCGCAACAGCGACCTGACGTTCCAGACTGCTAGTGCCCTGCTGGCCAGTCTCGGTCGCGCCGCTCCGCGCCAGGATCTAAGCCTAATGCGAGGTTCTGATGATAGTCTGGCTCTGCAGGTCCTGATGGCCGATGGAGATATTCTAGACGCCGCCCACAGCCCCGCCATGGTACGCCGCCTATGGGAGGTTTGTTGCATCCCCGATTTTGCTAAAACAATGCCAGAGGCCCATCATCGTCTGTTAACCCGGGTCTACCGGTTCCTATCCACTGGAAATGGCAAAGTGCCGGCGGATTGGATTGGCCGTCACATGAGCCGTCTGAACCGTACAGACGGTGACATCGATACTCTGGCAGGGCGCATCGCCCATGTGCGCACTTGGACCTATATCTCCAACCAGCCAGAATGGCTGGACGATGCACGGTATTGGCAGGAAAAGACCCGGGCCGTCGAAGATGCCCTATCGGATGCCCTACACGCAGCTTTGACACAGCGTTTTGTGGACCGACGCACGGCAGTTTTGTATCGAAGCCTTAAGGAACGCAGGGACTTGTTAGCCGCAGTCACGGGCGATGGCGAGGTGTTGGTCGAAGGGCAATATGTTGGCCGGTTGCAGGGCCTGAAATATGAACCGGATTTGGCTGCGGACATGGCCGGCGCGCGCACCCTGCGCTCTGCGGCAAACCGCGTTTTGGTCCGGGAAATCAGCCGGCGGGCCAACAAGCTGGCAACCGCCGCACGGGACGAAATCATCTGGCAAGACGATGATACTCTGTGGTGGGATGGCGCCCCTGTCGCACAATTGAGCCAAGGCACCAATTTGATGGAGCCGCGCGTGGCTCTATTGCCCTTTGACCATCTCGACGGTTCCCTGCGGGAGAGGGTGCGTCAACACCTACAAGCATGGTTACGGTCTCACATCGGTGCTCATCTGTCTCCTCTTAATACGATGTTCAGTGTCAAATTTGAGGGCCTGGCCCGGGGCTTAATTTTTCAACTACGGGAGGGGCTGGGCATCGTGTCCCGGGCACAGGTCGCGGATATAGTTTCTGGCTTGAATGGCGTCGACCGGGCGAAACTGTACCGACTTGGCGTGCGACTGGGTTATCAGGATGTTTACCTGAAGGCTATCATGCGCCCGGCTCGGTTGCAGGTTCGCCATCGGCTTTGGCGGCTGAACCAACCTATGGAAGACGTGCCTGAATTACCGGAGCCGGGCCGCGTTACCGTGGATCTAGTCAGTGGTGAGAGCAACAATCTACTTGCCGCCTGCGGCTACCGGCAAGTGGGCGGTAAGGCGGTCCGGGTCGATATCCTAGATCGGCTTTCTGGTCTGGCGCATAACGCGGGTTCATCTGGGCCGTTCATTGCTGACCATCAAATGATGTCATTGCTGGGATTAGATCGTGCGGGATTGGACAAAGTGCTGACGGGACTGGGCTATGAAGGATCTGGCGAATTGGAACAGCGGCGGTATAATTTTCGCCATACTTGGAAGAAGCGAGACCAAAATTTGCACCGTCGCCATGAACCGGTGTCGACGGCTTTTTCGGATTTGCGGCAACTGCTTAAACGGAAATAGACCATGGCAGATGTTCAACGCTTGGATAAATGGCTCTGGTTCGCGCGGTTTTTCAAGAGTCGGACGTCGGCGGGCAAGGCCTGTAATAACGCTAAAGTTCGGATAAACGGGCAGATCGCAGCCAAAGCATCCGCGACGGTCAAGGTTGACGACGTCCTCACCTTCCCCAGAGGGCATTATATCCGTGTCATACGAATCCTTGATTTGGGTCGAAGGCGCGGCCCTGCCCCGGAGGCGCAGATCTTGTACGAAGATCTGGCACCGCCACAATCTTCCGACAAGCTCAGTGTTGACCGCCGGTCGGTTCTTGGGCAACGAGATGTCGGCAGTGGAAGACCTACTAAAAGGGATCGCCGGGCTGTGGATCGTTTGCAGGATCGCTAGGAACGTATTTTCTCTGCACAATCGCGGAGTTACTTTTGCTTGCGCGATATTTTGGGAGGCGGGGCATCTTCAGGACGAAGACGGAGTGGCTTATTTTGTAGATCAAGGTAGGTATTAAGGCATCGTCCAGAGCAATATTATCCTTTCACCTGATAAAATTCACACTAGAACCCTCCAGGCTGAATTGCCTGCCTTGTCTTGGATAGACAACATCCGGCTCAGGGTGTGGAAGTGAGCTTTTGTCTCACGTGTATTTCGAACGCAACCTTGGCTCCACATCACCAGAACTGCTGCTATTATCGCCGCCCCGAAGTTATATACCCGGCTCTTTCCAGAGGCTAGGGCTGTCCGAATATGTTGCGAAGGTCAAGCGATATGCGCTACCGGAACCTAGTTCAGAATTCTGCGGTTCCCAATTCGTCATTGAGAAGTTTTGAGATAGCCTAAATATCTGCTGCTCTCGAGCTAATCCTTACTCTCGGTTGATCGACTCTTGGGCTCATGTTAGGCAGCTTTATGATAAATCGAATCAAGGCACTGTTCGCTGACAAGGGTCACTTGTCCGGCCCAGAGGCCGAACACCATTCTCATGGGGAACTACAATTGGCTGCGGCCGCCTTGTTAGTCGAAGCAGCTACCCTGGATGGCCATTACGGCGAGACAGAACAAGCAGCGATTGACAAACTGCTGCGGGAAAAATTTACCCTGAGGGATGAAGAGGCGCGAAGCCTGCACGATTTGGCGGTTGCTGAACAATCGGGGGCTAACCAGCTACTGGGTTTTACCCGTGTCATCAAGGACCGTTATTCATTGGAAGAACGTATCGAATTGATTGAAATGATCTGGGAAGTCGTTTATGCCGACGGCGAATTGCACGACTACGAAGCAAATTTGTTGCGTCGATTAGGCGGCTTGCTTTATGTGTCGGACAGGGAACGGGGCGATGCCCGAAAACGGGTTCTTGCGCGGCTTCGATAAACCGTCCCATAGCTTTGAATTTCTTTCGGGATGGGAACGTCCGGTCCTGGGAGTTTACGCGTTGGGTGACTATTGATTTTTGGGAGAAATTGGAATGACGTACGTCGTCGTTGATGCTTGTATCAAGTGCAAGTTAATGGATTGCATCGAGGTCTGCCCCGTGGATTGTTTCTACGAAGGCGAGAATATGTTGGTAATCCATCCGGACGAATGCATCGATTGCGGCGTCTGCGAACCGGAATGCCCGCTCGAGGCCATCCTACCCGATACCGAGGACGACACTGAAAAGTGGGTAGAGGTGAACCGCGAATATTCCGAAAAGTGGCCTAACATCACACAAAAGGGCGAGCCGCCCGAAGACGGCGACAATTACAGGGAAGAAACCGGAAAATTCGACAAGTATTTCAGCCAGGAACCTGGAAAAGGCACTTGATCGGATTACGCGTAGCTTGAGGCGAGCAACAATCTGACAGGAAGGTATGATATTTGCTACCCCGTCTGAGGGCGGTAAATTGATGTTTGAGCTCATTTTTGCGCATTGCCCAACGGCTTACTGTTTTTGCCGTTCCCCAAATTTTGGCCAAATCAGGATGCTTCAAACTGAATAAAAATTGTGAAACGAGATTTCAACATG
>CAZDQC010000196.1:0-4698 GCA_964507245.1 uncultured Rhodospirillaceae bacterium | reverse complement strand
CTTACAGCGGGCGCTGGCAACGAAACTCTCCTGGCCCACTTCGGACTGCGCAACATCGCCTGCCAGCGGAGGCCCCTGCATCAAATCATGATACGGGGCATGGCAGACCCCATTTACCTGCACTGCGTTGGGAGAAGCAGCAAACCTCTAGCCACGATCACAGCTCACCCTGATCCCGCAGGTGGATATGTCTGGTATGTTGGTGGATTATTGGCCGAAAAAGGCGCGTCCCAATCATCAGAATTGCTGATCAAGACCGCTAAATCGGAACTGACTAGGCTTTTGCCGGGAGCTGATTTCAGACTGGCCAAGTGGGCGACCCATCGCGTCGAAAGGGCTGAGCCGGGCAGCGGTGGGTCCCGTCCCAAATCAGCATTGGCGACGGCCCAGGAAAGCATCATTGTGGGGTGGCCGACCAAATTAGCCCTGGCCCCTGTTCTTGCAGAAAAAATTCTGGCCTTGCTGAAAGATGATGGCCTAACCCTCGGCCCGACCGACCTGACGGACCTGCCAGAATGGCCCACACCTATGGTTGCACAGGCACCCTGGGAAGTAGTTACGTCATGGAACTAAGGCGCCTCGGCCCCTATGGACCGATGGTCAGCCCCTTGGCTTTGGGCGGCACAAAGTTTGGTCGGGTCAATGGCGTAAAATATCCTTCACCGTTTCGGCTGCCCAGCGATGACGAACTATCGGAGCTTCTGGCACTTGCCAAGGAATTGGGCATAAACCTGGTGGATACGGCGCCCTCCTACGGCAACAGCGAAGAACGGATTGGCGCCCTAGTAGGAAATGATCCCCACTGGATAATCGCGACCAAGGTCGGGGAATTATTCATGAACGGGCGTTTTATTTTTGATTTTTCACCCGCCTCTATTCGTGACAGCGTGGAACAGAGCCGCAGTTGCTTGCGCCGAGATTTTCTGGACATTGTAATATTGCATTTACCGGACAACGATGAAACCGTTCTGCGAAATGGCGAGACGATCGCCACACTGCTGGATCTTCAGGACAAAGGGATTATTGGTCTGGTTGGCGCGTCCACCAAGACAGTGGCGGCGGGTAAAGTGGCCATCAAAACGTGTGATCTGGTTATGATTGCCCTTAATGAAGCCGATCAAAGCCAACGGCCAGTGCTGCAAGCCGCAGCCGCTGCGGAGAGGGGAGTGCTCATAAAGAAACCACTAAATAGTGGACACGCTGACGATGCCGACGCCGCTCTTAGAAATCTGGTCTGTCAGAACGGCGTAACCAGTCTGGTTGCAGGCACAATTAATCCCAGCCATTTGCAGCAAAATGCAACCGCCGTGCAACGCGCGCTGATCGAGCGATAACAGCCGTCAAAATCAGGGGGCCGAAGCGTTTAATTCAATAATTACTGTGTCGTCACGGTAACCACCGAAACAATACGGCGATTATCATTCGGCGGTAAAACTAAGCTATATAATGCGGCCTTTAACATCGACCGCGTCGCAATAAGCCTTGTCTACCGACCAGACGACAATGGGTCACGGCACCGGATCCTCCCATCGCCTAAGACGCTTGGCGGCAGCGCGAGCAAATCGCAGGGTGACCTCCCGGCGTCGGCTAGCATGCAAGGGGTTGGGATTTTTGGGAGATGGGCGAGCAATATCACCGGAATAGGCATCGGCCAAAATCAAACCCAAATCTTTGGGCAGGATCTCCACAGGAAATTCGAGCGGCACAGCAAAATAGAACAGATCGCAAAAATCCATGTATTCCGGCCATTTCTGATCGGCGCGAAAATCTGCCGCGCTCATTTTGATTTCCGCGATGACAATCTTACCCTTTCGATCAATGCCGACAACATCCGCCCGGCGTCCGGAACGCAAAGTGAATTCTGGCAGGCTGTCGTATCCCATATGTCTCAAAAGGCGACCCACTCCTCGGGCCAATTGCTGGGCGGTACCATCCCTGGGCGCGGACATTTAACCCCGTTTAACAAGATAGTGCGGGTTGGCCAAAGCAATTTTGTCCTCAGCCGTTCGCCGCAAGTGAGCCAGCAATGCCTCCCTTTGGCCATCAATCTTTCCTGCCCGGATGGCCCGACACAATGCGGCGTTCAATTCCGCCAAATTGCCGTCGCGGTCCAAAAGATATTTCAGTCGTTCCAACTCGGCATCGTCCATGGCGTCGCCCTGACCCATAGTGCGTTCAACAATAGCCAAGGCATTAATGGCAACTCGCGCGTGAAAAGCCAACTGCCCATCAACATTAGGTGCTACATGATCTTCAAGAAATTCACGTACAGCCTCGACTAGTTCGGCCGCGTTAGGTCTATCCGTCGGCATCCTAATTCCTTTAATCTAGCAGCAACATCAGATCGTATTCTGTTTCCGCAGCCCGACGGCCGATCGCTGCGTATTCCACGGTTCTTTGATCACCATCTAGATGGGTAAAGCCCAAAATCATGCACAAAATGCCCCAGCGTAAAGTTCCAAAAATCTGCCAGAAATTGATCTCTTCTTCACTGATTCGTATACTGCCGCCAGCCTCATAGCCGTCCAGAAGCTGATCGACATTGCCAAAACCACCTACAACCTTATCGTTGTAACCATAACGCCATGCCTGTACGCACATCCATCCCAGATCTGCACTGGGATTTCCCAAATGAGCGGACTCCCAATCGAGCACGCCTACTAGACCATCTTCATCCACAAGAATATTACCGTTGCGAAAATCACCGTGACAAAGGGAATAGCGATCTCCAGCTAACTCCTTCCGCTCGCCCAGCCAATAGAAGCCATATTCAAAGCCGGCATGAGGCTGATGAAAGGAATCCATAATCCGGCGGTAATGCAACAATTCTTCCGCAACCGACATGCCATGCATTGTCGGTAGCGCCTCCATATCTATGTCATGGAACCTAGCCGCCGCATGGCCTAATTGAAAAGCCAGCTTCGGCCGGGCCCGGGCATAAGCATCATCACGCAGTATGCGTCGGCCCAGCGTCTCGCCGTTCAGACGGTGGGTGAAAAATCCGGGCGTGGTACGTTCATCCGAATGTAGGAAGAACGGCACAACGGGCTCCGGTACTCCGGCTTCGTCGGCCAGTTGGATCAGGCGTCCTTCGGTGAAGCGGTCTACCGCCAAGCGGCCCTCGGGCACGCCCTCGAACTGCTTGTCGAATTGCCGGTCCATGGGATCGCGCTTAAGGATCAAGGGTTGGCAGTCGCCATTCGGTTTTAGAGCATCAAATGACCAAGTCTCCCTGCTAGCCCCGCCTGAAAGGCGCACTAAACCGCCAATGTTTGTACCCTTGCCGTATTCGACTGTCATGCGGTCTCGCAGCACCTGCGTCAATTGCTCCGCCGCCGTCAGTTCCGGGTTCTGTACCGCGTTCGTCATCTAATCCACTAGCTGCAACAAATCGTACTCGCCTTCCGCCGCGCGTCGGCCGATCGAGACTTTCTCAACAGACCGTTCCTTGCCAGTGATATGGGTAAAAGCCAGGGTCATACAAATCACCCCCCACCGCATGCAGCCAAAGGCCTCCCAAAAGTGCAATGCATCTCTAGAAACACGCCCACCGCCGCCTGCTTCATAGCCGTCCAGTAGATCCTCTATTTCACCAAATCCGCCCACAGGCTTGTCGTAATAGCCGTAACGCCAGGCACGGATACAAATCCAACCCAAATCATTCAAAGGATTGCCGATATGCCCTAGTTCCCAATCCAAAACCCCTGCCAGACCTTCGCGATCTACCAGCAGATTACCGTTGCGAAAATCCCCATGCACCAGTCCCATGCCGTCGCCCGCCAACTCCAACCGTTCCCGCAGCCAATGGAATGCATATTCAAAACCCGCGTGCGGTTGTTTGAACGAATCCACCACATCCCTGTTGTAGGCCAAGGCCTCTGAAACACCCAATTTCGGTAGATTTGGTAATCGATTGCGGGGAATAGAGTGCAACCGTGCCGCTGCTTTGCCACATTGAAAGGCCAACTTCTGCCGGGCCCGTGCAAAGGTGTCTTCCCGCAAAATCCGACGCCCCAGGGCCTCTCCCTCCAGACGCTGCATGACAAAACCAGCGGAGGTGCGTAAATCCGCATCCAAAAAGAACGGCACGTCCGGTACAGGTACACCGGCCTCGCCAGCCAGTTGCATCAACCGTCCTTCCGTCCATCGGTCCACACCAAGATTCACTTCACCCGCAAAGGCATCTTTTTCTTTATTTTCATCTAAGGGATCACGCTTCAGGATTAAGGGCTTCCGGCTGCCATCGCGCAGGATAGCATCGAACGACCAGGTTTCCCGGCTGGCTCCACCGGACAAACGCACCAGCCCATCAATCTTTGTACCTGCACCGTATTCAACGGACACGCGATCCTTCAAAACAGCGGCTAAATCTTGGATTTGAATCTCGGCCTTGTTTTTTGTCATATCAGCCGTCATCGCTCGGAAGTTGCAAATTACGCCACACCGGCACCGTCTCACAGGATAAATGGAGAGATATCGTCATGGCAAATGACTACACCAGGATTTGCAACGGTTGAACCGCAATAGTTTTGTTCAGCCCGCGAATCAGTTTTGGACTCCGCCATTTACCCAGTGATCAAGTTAAGCGCCAATATTGAAAAATTCGCACCCCTACGAGAGGATATGGACATCGACGCAGGTCTAATTATGTGGTGATGTGGGATCGCTGAGGCGCTCGGCAAGGAAATCCAACATATG
>CAZDQC010000195.1:0-4729 GCA_964507245.1 uncultured Rhodospirillaceae bacterium | reverse complement strand
AAGAATAAGCCGGTGATTGAGGATAGTTTCCACCGTATCCTGGCACTATTGGAAAGCCATGTCAGCATGCATGATTTTCTTTTCGGTACTCGGCCTTCATTGGGTGATTTCGGTATTTTTGGGCAGTTGAAACCGCTATCCACCGATCCCACGCCACTCGCCATAATGCGGGCTGAAGCCATGAAAACAGAAAGTTGGGTGCGCCAACTTGATGATGCGTCTGGTATTGAGGGCGAATGGCTAAACCCAGAAGACGACCTGCCGGACGCCACCATGGGATTATTGGAATTGACGGGAGAATTCTATATGCCGTTCTTGTTGGCGAACGCTGCGGCAGCAGAAAAAGGTGAGGATACATTTTCCCTGACATATACCAACGGCCCCTACAGCCAAGCCACTTTTAACTACCAGGTCAAATGCCTGATGGAACTTCGTCGCCAGTTTGCAGAATTAGAGGGCGAGGCCGCCATCCGCACACGAGCCATCCTACAGCAAACCGGCTGTCTGGCGGCTTTGCTCCGGTAGCCATAACGCATCCTTGCCCTGTCTTGTCGGGACGGTTAGATAAGGGTCAGTATTTTGATCTGGAGGAAATCATCTTGGCAGAAATTAAAGTACATTCCGAGATTACCGGTAAAGTTTGGGCTATCGAGGCCAGCATTGGGGACAGTCTGGAAGAAGAGGACACCATCATTGTTCTAGAGTCCATGAAGATGGAGATCCCCGTAGTAGCACCCCAGGACGGGAGCTTAAAAGAAATCTTGGTGGCCGAAGGCGACGCCGTGACTGAAGGACAGGACATCGCCATCATGGAGGGCTAGGCCCCCAGCAAATTACGTCAGAGAGGTGACTAAGAATGAGCGAGCAAGCAGTCGAGACACCAGAAACAACGGGCCTTAATTTTCTGTCCCCTGATTTTTTGCGTAACCCCTACCCCGCGTTTCAAATGCTGCGTGCCAATGCGCCCATCCTGAAAACCGAGATGGGTTTCTGGGTAGCCTCCCGCTACGAGGACGTAACAGCAATTTTGCGGGACAAACGTTTTGGCAAATGTTTTGTGGAACGGATTGAGCACCAGTATGGCGCGGAAGTCTGGGACCAACCAGTGTACGCATCTATGCGGAACTGGATGCTCGTTATGGACCCGCCTGATCATACTCGCTTGCGCAAGCTAGTCGCTCGCGCCTTCACTCCCAGGCGCCTAAAGGATCTACGCCCTCGCATTCAGCAATTGGTAGACGACAGCCTGGATGTCGTACAGGAACGGCGCGAAATGGATTTTCTGGCCGACTTCGCTTATCCCCTGCCGGTGCACGTGATTTGTGACATGCTGGGTATACCGATAGAAAACCGCAACTGGTTCTTTGACGGCTCCCGCGTCTCCGGCCGCTTGATCGATCCCACGCCCATGACGCCAGACGAACTAAAAGAGGTAAATGAGGGCCATTCAGTCCAGGTTGCCTATTTCAGGGATTTGTTTGATCGCCGCCGCAAGGAACCAGGCGAAGACATTACCTCGGAACTACTGAGCGCCGCCGAAGACGGCGAGAAATTGAGCGATGACGAACTGATCGGCAACATTATTCTACTGTTTGGCGCCGGACACGAAACCACGGTCAACATGCTGGGCAATGGCATGCTGCACTTGTTGTCCAACCTGGAAGAATGGGAAAAACTGAAAGCTAATCCGTCATTAGTGCCCAGCGCCGTGGAGGAAATGTTGCGGTTCGACAGTTCCGTACAGATGACCGGGCGTGCCGCATTTGAGGACGTGGAAATTAGCGGCGTCACCATCCCCAAAGGCGAACAGGTCCTGACCCTGCTGGGCGCGGCGAACCGGGATCCCGAACAATATGACGACCCAGAAGGTTTCAGGGTGGATCGCCAAAATATACAGCCCACATCCTTTGGCGGCGGTATTCACCATTGCCTGGGTGCGCCCCTCGCACGATTGGAGGGAGAAATCGCCTTGTCGACCCTAATCAAGCGCCTGCCCAACATGCGACTAGCTAACGATGAACTAGACTGGCGCAAGACTTTTACCTTGCGAGGCCTGTCAGCCTTACCCGTAGTCTGGTAGACCCGGATGTACATCGCCATGAACCGCTTTCGCGTGGCCAAAGGGTCAGAGCAGAAATTCGAGACGATTTGGACCAGCCGAAAAACACATTTGGACGATGTGCCGGGATTTAAAGAATTCCACCTGTTGCGCGGTCCGGAGTCGGAAGATCATACCCTCTACGCCTCTCATACTATCTGGGAGAGCCGAGGCAATTTTGAGGCCTGGACTAAATCCGAGGCCTTCCGCAAGGCTCACGCCGGAGCTGCCAAAAAAGACCGTTCTGGCTCTAGTATTTACCTAGGCCCGCCCCGGTTCGAAGGATTCGAAGCGATCTTGGAACAAACAAAAGTCTAGTTCAATTGACGCGCCTGGTGCGGGCTGTCGAGAGAAAATGCCGGAATGTCAATATCAAACCGCTCGTCGCCAGGTCCAACCATTTCATAGGTCCCGACCATCAAGCCAGACGGCGTGCGCAACGGACAGCCGGAAGTATATTGAAAGCTATCGCCCGGCTGCAACACGGGCTGTTCGCCTACAACACCGGGGCCCTGCACTTCCTCCACATGCCCCACCGCATTGGTGATGATCCAATGCCGGTTCAATAATTGCACGGCCTCCGTACCACCGTTTTCTATATTAATGGTGTAAAGCCAAACATATTGATCAGACACAGGATCAGATTGTTCGGCCAGAAATTGCGGCTGCACCCTTACGGTTATATTCCGCGTCGTCGCAGTGTACATCCCCCCATCTCCATTCAACCCCGGAATTAGGATATATCAATTCAGTCAGTTGATTTTCCCGGTTACCAACTCTACCTAGTTCAAATTTCTGCCTCATGGTAGCCTGAAGCATTGCTTCCGCTAAGAGATAAAATGAACTGGCCATACCGTGTCTTTCTCCCTATCCGATGATCAACGTCAAGTGCAAGAAACCATTCGCCGCGTGGCCGCCGACAAAGTTGCTCCACGGGCAGCCGCCATTGATCGGGACGGCATTTATCCACAGGACATGTTTGATCTGTTGCGTGAACTAGGTCTTTTCACCCTGCCCTTCCCGCCCAAATTCGGCGGCACTGGCAGCATGCTGTCGGCTTGTATCGCGGTTGAGGAGTTGTGCAGGGTTTGTTATAATACTGCATATCTCCTAGTTGTGCAGTGGGTGCCCTTCGGAGCCATTCTCGCTGGTGGCAACCAAGAACAGAAGACGCGCTACCTCCCGGGCTTGGCTGATGGCTCCTTGCGCGGTGCCATTTCAACGACCGAAGCGCAAAGCGGATCCGATGTGGCGGGCATTCGCACCCGAGCCGAACGTGTGGACGGAGGCTATCGTCTTAACGGCGCCAAGATCTGGTGCACAAATTCCTCAGTTGCTGATTTCGTCTTAGTCGCTGCCAGGATTACAGATATTAGCGACCCCAGCAAACGTGGCTCCCTGAACCTATTTATTGTCGAGCGAGAAACACCTGGCTTTACTATCGGCCCGGCGGAAGACAAGATGGGCGCTCGCGGCGTACCCTCTTGTCCTCTATTCCTGGACGATGCCTTTGTTCCCGAGAACAACCGCCTTGGGCCAGAGCGCCTGGGCTTCAAGATCGTCATGGAGGCGTTCAACCAGTCCCGGCCCATCATTGGTGCCCGGGGCGTGGGTCTTGCCCAAGGGGCCATGGACTTAGCTGTCGAATTTGTGCGCCAGCGTGAGGCTTTTGACCAGCAGGTCAGCAATTTTCAGGGCGTGCGATGGATGATCGCCGATATGGCGATCCAGACCGAAGCGGCGCGAAGTTTGGTGTATCGCGCCGCAGCTAAGGTTGATGATGGTATTTCGGGCAAGGAACTCGCTCAGGCAGCCGCCATTGCCAAGGCCCAGGCGACGGACACGGCAATGGCTGTAGCCACGGATGCCGTACAACTATTCGGTGCTGCCGGCATCTCCAACAGCTACCCCATCAATCGCTATTTCCGGGACGCTAAAGTGTTGCAAATCGTCGAGGGTACCAATCAAATTCAACGCAACATAATCGCTAATGAAATTATCGGCCGCAATTGACCCAGAGTAACGAAGGAACGGAAATGAGCGATTCTAAGAACAGACTGGACAACGAACTGGAAACTGTCGGACTTGGTTTCTATTATGAAGACTTGGACGTTGGCAGAAAATTCAAGACTATTGGCCGCACGGTGACAGAATCCGACATCGTCAATTTTATAAACACCACCGGCATGACGGAAGTACTGTTCATTGACATGGATTTTGTCGCAAACGAATCCGATATCAAGGGCCGAGTAGCTCCTGGCGCCCTCGGTTATACCTTCGCCGAAGGGTTGCTGGTACAGTCCACCATGCAACACACTGGTTTTGCCTTCCTGAACATGGAATTGAGCGTCGAGGCACCCGTCTTCGCCGGCGATACTCTGCATGTGGAAGTGGAGGTGATCGAGGCACGTCTATCCAAATCCCGCCCCGGCCGCGGCCTGGTTCGGACTCGAAACAAGGTAGTCAAAAACGACGGCACTGTCGCGTTGATCTATACACCGTTGCGCATGATCAAATGCCGGGATGAAGGCTTGCAGGGCTAGGGAGGCTTTGCTATATCGCCCGAGTGGTAAGGGCGCATAGCTCAGTTGGCAGAGCAGCTGACTCTTAATCAGCGGGTCCAAGGTTCGA
>CAZDQC010000194.1:2845-4822 GCA_964507245.1 uncultured Rhodospirillaceae bacterium | reverse complement strand
AAACGGCGCTCAATCAAATAGTAATCTACTAGCCTTATCTGTGGACGCGGCTCGTTCCCGGGCCACAGTAGGCGAAATTTCCGATGCCCTGGAACGCGTCTTTGGCCGATATAAAGCAAAAGTGAACGCAATTTCGGGTGTCTACGGCGCTGGATATGATGACGATGAGAGTTTCGACTCCATCGTAAAGGAAGTCGCGGCTTTTGCCGAGTCTGCGGGCCGTCGGCCGCGAATGATGGTGGCCAAACTAGGCCAAGACGGACACGACCGAGGCGCCAAAGTAATCGCAACGGCCTTCGCCGACATCGGCTTCGACGTCGACATTGGGGCCCTGTTTCAAACACCAGAGGAGGCCGCCCTTGACGCAATAGAAAATGATGTGCATTTGGTCGGCGTCTCAACCCACGCCGCTGGACATAAAACTCTAGTACCGGAACTGTTAAAATTTCTGAAGTCCCAAGGCGGTAGTGACATTCTAGTAGTCTGTGGAGGCGTGATCCCAGCCCGAGATTATGACTTCTTGTATAAGGCGGGCGTTTCAGCAATTTTTGGCCCGGGCACCAATATCCCGGAAGCTGCTGCGGACATCCTTTTACTACTGAAGAAAGCAGAAAAAGCCACCTGAAGTGAGGACCTATGACAGACCCCGCAGTGCAAAATTTAGCGGACCGAGCTGATATTTCCAATGTCATTTACACGTACGCCACTGCTATCGATAGCCGCGATTGGGATTTACTGGCGACTTGCTTTACCGAGGATCTGGAAGCCGATTTCCGTGACTTCAGTGGACGACAAGTTATCAAAGGGCGTGCCGCCTGGGTTGATGCCATCAAAGGCACCATCGCCGGTCTGGACGCCACGCAACATCTCACCGCCAACCATGTACATAAGATTGATGGAGATACAGCTGTACTTACAGCCTATCTCCAAGCCTTCCATCGGTTAGATAATGCCCGTAGTGATCCAGAATATACTGTTGGCGGAATTTACACCTGCAATATGGTGCGATCCGGCGAGAACGAAATGAATGGAGGTTGGTGCATGCGGCGCTACAAATTGACTGTCACCTGGCACCGTGGCAATCGGGATATCCTACGCCAGGCCCGTCGGCGATTACAAAATTGACGGGAAAGGCAAAAATGACCCAACCACCATCAAAATATGACAAACACCCGGATTACGACGTACATTTCGAGCCATGCCCAAAACGCCTGCGTGTCCTGTTTAATGGCGAAGTCGTGGCAGATTCTTCTCGCGCGCAATATTTACGCGAGACAAAGCATTTACCGGTCTATTATTTTCCCATGGATGACGTGCGCCGAGATTTTCTGATAGGCACTAACCATTCCAGCCACTGCCCGTTCAAGGGCGATGCGTCTTATTGGACGGTTAAAGTGGGTGATCGTGAGGCGGAAAATTCCGTTTGGAGCTATAATCAACCCTACCGGGAAGTAGCAGAAATCAAGGGCTATTTAGCATTTTATTGGGACCGTATGGACCATTGGTATGAAGAGGACGAGGAAGTCTTTGTCCATCCTCGTGACCCAAAGGTGCGGCTCGATATTTTAGATAGCTCCCGTCCGGTGCAAGTTTCAGTGTCAGATAAGGTTGTAGCAGACAGCGGCAAAGCGCGATTACTGTTCGAGACGGGACTGCCCACGCGTTATTATTTGCCGCAGGACGATGTGCGCATGGATTTTTTGCAGCCTTCCGATCGTCATACGGCCTGCCCCTACAAGGGCAAAGCTAATTATTGGCACGTAAAGTTGGGGAATGAAATTTATAAAGATCTAGTTTGGTCCTATCCCAACCCGGTAGCGGAAGCAGCACGGATCAAGGGATATTTTTGTTTTTTCAACGAGCAGGTCAGCGCCATCCATTTAGACGGAGTGGAAACGGAACGGCCCGTTACCAAGTGGTCACCCAAATAACCTCTAGTTAAATTAAGTGACTTCGTTCTGGCTGGCCGTCACCCAG
>CAZDQC010000194.1:0-2745 GCA_964507245.1 uncultured Rhodospirillaceae bacterium | reverse complement strand
TCGTCACGGCGATAGCCGTACTGGAACCCTGATCGACATAGGCACTACAGCATTCTTTTATTGGTTATTGTCGCCAATAATTTGGAGCAGGGCCATTGGACTAGCACCGGGGTCCTTATCTTCGCGGCGACAGGTCTATTCTGCCCGCTCATTTAGGCTAATTTTGTTATGATTTCCGTATGACGCCTCGGGCCCACTTTGACATTTACTTTAACCTCCACTACTCCCTTGTCCGTAGCCATATCGGGCGTGCTGCTGGGTGATAAACTCTCGGTTTCTCTGATCGCCGGCACCGAAGCCACCGAGCTGGGAACTGCTCAGCCCACCTTGCAGAGCGGCGGTGGCCCAAGGACCTGGCCCGTTTGGGTTTTGATGTTTCCCTTGGGTGCGACTGGCTTACGCTCGTTTGCCATGCCATCATTGGCATGGGTTTCGCTTTTAACTCGGAATCGTTGTTTGTTGGGCTGGCAGCTTATCCAGTGTCGTTCCTCATGGCACCTCTAAACCAGGCACGCCTAGGCGAATTGGTAGCAGCGCCGGTCAGTGTCGCCGTCCCTCTAGTTTAAACTACGCCATTATTTACCCTAGGGTTCAGCTTGATATTGTTTCGGCGGGAATTCATCACTTGGCGCCAAGTTGCCGTGGCGTTTATGGTTCTGCTTGGCGTCTAATTAATCGTGGCAAGAGGATGACCCTGAGCGAACAACAACGCATGATCAAGGAGACCGCCCGACGGTTCGCCCAGACCGAAATCATGCCCTATCTTAAGGAATTTGAAGCCCAAGGCGTTTCGGAAAATTTACTAAAAAATTTGGGCCAGGCAGGCCTTATGGGCATCTGCATTGACCCTGAATGGGGTGGCGCCGGAGCTGATTTCGTCTCCTACGTTCTGGCCATGGAGGAAATCTCAGCTGCGGACGGCGGGATTGCAAACTTGATGGCCGCGAACAACTCCCCAGTTCTAGCAGCCCTACAAGACCACGGCACTCAAGCACAAAAGGAGCGTTACTTTCCTCGCCTGACGACTGGCGAAATGATCGGATGTTTTGCCCTGACGGAACCCCATACCGGATCGGACGCCGCAGCTATAACCACCCGCGCGGTGCGCCAGGGAAATAATTTCGTTCTAAATGGGCAAAAGCAATTCATCACGGCCGGGCGGCGGGCTGGCGTGGCCATGATCGTCGCCGTTACTGATCCAACGGCAGGTAAACGGGGGATCTCCACCTTTCTGACGCCCACAAGTAATCCCGGCTACAAGGTTCTTCTGGAGGAGAATAAGCTGGGCCACAGGACGAATGATACTTGCGCCTTGACGTTCGAGGATATGGTCGTGCCGGAGACTGATTTGCTGGGACAAGAAGGCCGGGGTCTTGGCATTGCCCTCGCCAACTTGTCGGTGGGACGGATCGGTGTAGCAGCTCAAGCAGTGGGTGGGGCACGGACCGCTTATGAAGCCGCCCTGGCCTATGCCCAGGAGCGGGAGGCTTTCAAGAAGCCTATTATGGAGCATCAGGCGGTAGCCTTTCGCCTGGCAGACATGGCGACCCAGATCGAAGCGGCTCGGCAGCTATACCTGCATGCTGCCCAAGTTCACGAAAGCGGCGCACCGAGCTTGAAAGAAGCTTCTATGGCAAAACTTTTCGCTTCGGACATGGCCGAGAAAGTAGCCTCTGATGCTCTGCAAACCTTTGGCGGCTATGGTTATCTGGAGGATTTTCCTGTGGCCAAAATTCTACGTGACGTGCGCGTCTACAGTATCTATGAGGGCACTAATGACATCCAGAAATTGGTGATCTCCCGCGCATTAATTGGCGACTAAGTTGAGCACTTTAACCAACTGGACTATTATCCACGTAATAGAAAAATGAGGAATTGCGCCGTGAGCACCGTTGAATACATGAGAACCATCCGAGAGAAGTATAGTAAGCTCGGCTACGCTCCCTACGGTTGGCATAAGACCGAAGAAACGCCGCCCTGGGCGCCCCTGCAGAAACCTTTATCCGACTGCAAGGTCGGCATGATGTCCACTGCGGGTACATATGCTCTTGGGCAAACCGCCTACTTTTACAAAGACGACACTTCCCATCGCGTAATACCATCCAACACTCCAGTTGAGAATTTACGTTTTTCCCATCTGACCGAAAACTATCTTCCCGACACCCGTCGAGACGCCAACTGCGCTTTTCCCCTCGAACCGCTTCGCAAGCTGGCCCATGAAGGCTTCATTGGCAGCTTGGCGGAAAACGTATTTTCTTGTATGGGCGCGGTCTATTCCAAACGCCGGGTGGACGAGGAAGTGGCCCCCACGATTTACGAAGCCTTCGTCAAGGAGAATGTGGACCTGGCCTATCTCGTCCCGTTGTGACCCGTGTGCCATCAGACCGTGTGTCTGATCGCCCGTTACCTGGAAAAACGCGGTATTCCCACCCTGGTAGTGGCGACAGCTTTGGATATTGTAAAATTCGGCTGGCCGCCGCGTTCAGTGTTTATGGACTTTCCACTGGGTCATGGCGGCGGTCCGCTGTTCAATCCGGACAAGCAACTATCCATCGCGCGAGAAGCACTTGAAGTTTGCGAGGGACTGCGGGAGCCTGGCAAAATTATCCATTTGGATCAGGCCTGGCCCGGGGGGGATGTATGGAAAACGGCGGCGAACGATCAAAGCGCTGACGATGTCCGCTCACCTCGTGATTCAATGCCGCGTTATCAGTTCGAGGAAGATCGCAGGCTGGCCGAAGCAGC
>CAZDQC010000193.1:0-4920 GCA_964507245.1 uncultured Rhodospirillaceae bacterium | reverse complement strand
CTTTGCCGGGGGAACAGTGGCGGGGTGTTCTCGATGCACTCGCTGAATTGAATATCAAATCTGACGACATTCGGGCCTTCGTCCATGGTACGACGATTGCGACTAACACTTTGTTGGAACGTCGTGGTGCTAAGACGGCCTTGGTAACGACAGAGGGTTTTCGTGATGTTCTCGAGATCGGAAAGGGTCGGCGTCTTACGGGCGGAATCTTTGACGCGGCCTGGCAGCGGCCGAGGCCGCTTGTACCTCGTGACCGACGTCACGAGGTGCGTGAGCGAATAAACGCCACGGGCGAAATTTTAACGCCGGTAGATCTTGGTTCCTGTGAAGAGCTTGTAGGGTCCCTGCGCCGACAAGCCGTCGAGGCGGTTGCCGTCGCTTTTGTGAACAGCTACCTCAACCCAGCGAACGAACTGGCCGTTGCGTCAGTTTTGCGTGAGAAACTCGACCAAATTCCAGTTACAGAGTCGGCTATCCTAATTCCCGAGCGAGGCGAATTCGAGCGCGGATCTACTGCTGTTCTCAATGCATACCTCACGCCTGTTATGGTGGCATATCTCGAAATGCTAATGGGAGAACTGTCCGAGCGGGGCATTGCGGCGCCCGTCAACATTATGGGATCGAACGGCGGCGCTATGACGTTAGAGATTGCTGCGAGGCGTTGTGCTAGCACTTTCCTTTCGGGCCCGGTCGGGGGTGTCGGAGGCGCGGTTCGCGTGGCCCAAGCGTCCGAGTTCCACGAGATGATCACTTTTGATATGGGTGGTACTAGCACTGATGTAGCCCTAGTGCATGACTTGACACCGCGGATGTCGCACGACAACCAAATCGACGCCTTTCCGCTGCGTATGCCGCAGCTTGATATTCACACTATTGGTGCGGGAGGAGGATCTATCATTTGGGTTGGGCCGGATAGCACGCTACAGATTGGGCCGCAAAGCGCTGGTGCGGCACCGGGGCCTGCCTGCTACGGGCGAGGTGGGTTGGAGCCAACGATTTCCGATGCAAACCTTCTTCTCGGCCGTCTTGCCTCGGATAGGCCGCTTGCGGGTGGTCTCGTGCTCGACCCGGCGGCGGCGAAAGAGGCGTTTAAGCCGGTCGCTCAGGCAATAGGAACCGACAACTTGGTCGCACTTGCGGATGGGGCGTTAGCGGTCGCTGTTGCCAAGATGGCGGGTGCCGTCCGCGAGGTCTCGGTGCATCGCGGCTTCGATCCAAGGTATTTTGCACTGGTCAGCTTCGGCGGTGCAGGACCAATGCACGGATTCTTGGTAGCTGAAGAACTTGGTATGTCCGAAGTGTTGATTCCCCGGCTCCCAGGACATCTTTCTGCGCTTGGACAAATGATGGCTGATCTGCGGCGCGATTTTGTCAAGGCTTGGGGTGGGCGGCTCGCCGAATTGTTGCCCAGCGCATTACGGGAGGAGGCAGAATCTTTGCGAAAGCAGGGCGAAGAATTATTGCTCAAGGACGGGATACCAAAAGAGCGACATCTGCATGAATTCACTTTGGACATGCGTTATTATGGGCAATCCTTCACTTTGCCGATTAGATGGGATGCGGATATTCAAGGCTTTGGTAACCTGCGGCAGGCTTTCGATTCTCGCCACGAGGAAGCGTTCGGTTATGCAGATACCACCAACGATGCTGAGATTGTTAATATCCGGCTCGTCTCCGTTGGCGAGGTAGATAAGCCGACACTGGAATTTACACCTCCGAGGGCACGTGAAATTAAGTCGTACCGTCGCGATGTTTGGTTTGGCGACTGGGTTGAGACGACGATATATGACCGGGATACGTTACAAGCTGATTTCGAATTTTCTGGACCTGCCATTGTCGAGGAGGCTGGCGGCACCTCAATTGTGCCGCCAGGATGGTCGGTCAGCGTTCGCGATAACGGAGCATTAGTCTGCCAAAGAAAAAATTAATTTCACCTTGCTTAACAAACCAGGAGAAAATCTCCTGCGAATTTAGCGTGGAAACAGCTCAGTGATGAATTTTGAGCCTGCATTAGGTATAGAGAAGAAAATTGATAATCCATTGGAAGAAAATGCCAGAAAAGTTACCAAGTAATAGAATCCGTCGGCTAATTGGTGGTGGGTCATGTGTTCGGTAGCGCGTTCTTTATTTTTTCCCTCCCGCAGTTTGGTAATCCTTTGATTGCCGACGCCTCTTTCTCCTAGGCTTAGATAGGTTCAGCGCACGAATTCCACACCAAAAGTGTCTAGATCGGCGAGCTCCTTATCAGGCAAGCTAGCGCGGGTTTCCTTCATCGCATCGGCATCGTAGGAGGCGGTGAGTTCTTTGAGCCTTGGATAAACTTCGCTCGCGAACAATGTCATTGAGCGCCTGGTCTGTGCGAACGTAAGATGCCCCGCCTGGCCCATCATTAGCAAATTGCCAAAACCCCCCGAATAATCATAGAGCGCCTTGATTTGTGCATAGACTTGGTCCGGCGTGCCACAGAACATATTACCGCGGGCCATCTGGCCATCAAGCGTGGCTAACAACGGTATGCCCGCCCCGCCCCGGCTGCCTCGGGCGATTTGAGCTGCCACTGCAGGCGGATGATATCCGGGTGGATTGCTGTATTCCACAGGCACCTTGTTAGAGGTCATATACCACAGCAAGGTTTCACCGCCCGCCTTGGCCTCTACTTCGTCATCTGCCACATATACCAAAGCGCAATAAGCCAGCCGGTCGAGTGGGGCGTCCTTGCCATGCTTGGCGAGGTGGCCGTCCCGATAGCCGTCAAAGATCGGTCGAAGGCTCGGGTAACCGGCTAGGAACACCGCACCGACATATTCGTGTTCAGCTACGGGCACCGCCGTACCAGCGCTGCCGATCGTTACCCAGATGGGTGGATGCGGTTGTTGATAGGGCCGGGGCCAGACATTAACCTGACGGGAATGAAACCAACGCCCTTCGAAATTAAACGGGCCGTCATGGGTGGTCCATGCCTTAATGATCAGATCATGCGCTTCCCACATCCGCTCAGTGCCGCGATACGCCATTACATTGGCTGGTGCGGTTTCATAGGGAACACCTCGCACGAAACCGCATTCCAGCCGGCCGCGCGAGATCACGTCGATCATTGCCATTTCTTCTGCTGTGCGGCTCGGCCGGGGCAGATTGGCCAACGGGTTGCCGAGCACCAGAATACGCGCAGTCTTGGTTTCTCGCGCTAGAATTCCTGCCATGATGGGAACTGATGGCACCACGCAGGTTGCGGTTTGATGATGCTCATTGAGCATGATTTCAAGACCAAGATCTTCGGCCATCAGCCACATATCGATGAATTCGTGGTAATTATCGGCGCCTGTCTCCGGGTCGTAATGTTTACTGGGAAGGTTGACCCGGATGGACCGATAGGTTTCCTGATCGGGCAATTGCGGATAGGCATCCTCGGTAAAGAACCATGCTTTCATAAGGCGGTGCCTCCTGCTAACGAGAGTGATATTAGTTAAATAATGTGCTAGTTAATTTGTTGTGCAAATGTAGTGACATATTCGACGAAAATGTGGGGTTGTTCGATCTGGGGCGAGTGTCCGGCCCTGGGGATAACAACCATTTCGGCGCCTGGTATCATAGCGCAAAATGCCTTGCCGTAATCAAGTGTCACCAGCCCGTCGCTTTCCCCCCAGATCACCAATGTAGGCACATTGATCCGATGTAACCTAGTGGGCAATTTTGGGTTATGCATATAGGGTTGCCAGGTATAGAGAGCCAACGCAACTCGATTGGACTGCATGATTTCCTGCTCCGCATCCGTCATGTTAGCAGGAATGGGGGCGTTGGATGGGTTATGCCACATCAGCCGAGCAAGCTCATCAGGCCGGGTGGCGAAGACGTCTGCGATGTCTCGATCCTCACGGCCACCGACTTTGACGCCGACTGAATCGACCAAAATTAACTTTGAAATGCGAGTGGTCGACATCACTGCAATTTCGGCTGCCAACCAGCCGCCAAAGGAAAAACCCATTACGATGGCGTCATCCAGATCAAGCACATCAATTAAATCGAGATAAAGAAAGACGAGGTCCTGCATATCATCGAAATGGTCCGGAATTGCCGAGCCGGCGAAGCCTGGGTGGATCGGTGCAATTATTTCGAAGGATTCCGCCAGTTTGTTGGCGAAGGGCATAGCCGCGGCAGGTCCGTCACCGCCATGAAGCAAGAACAATTTTGGTCCTGCTCCTATGCGGACAACTTCAACAGTAGCTCCAGGTAATTCAATACTTTTGGTAGTCTTTGTCCGTCCGGTCATTTTACCCGTTACCTTCCAACTCAGTTATTAAAGCTACCGACCGATGTCTGCGGAATTGACTAACGTCACGCGAAAATCCATGGCGTACCCTCCTTTATAGAGCGCGAAATATGGCAGTGTCGGATAAGGCTAAGCCAAATCGTGGATAGAGGTACCGCACTCTTCTTTGGCAGCCTTATTAGCATTCTTGATAGTATTGGCCCAACTTCGAAATTCCTATACCTAGCCGTAGGAATAAAAATACTGAATTCTTAGAACAAATACGTTTCTACTTAATTAATTATAACTCGATTGAGTCCTTAATTTTTTGGGCATACTGCCGTCCCGGCATAATCCCAAGCCAAGAGAAGTAGCCAATTCAAAATTGAACAAATAATTTATGCATATAAAACAATGGGTTAAAATATTTAATTGCCTTTAAAGTGAAGCTATGATCTATAATTCGTTACGATTCGCAAATGATTCGAATTGAGGGCTAGCCAATGACCTATAGATTTTGGGTAATTATCAGGTTCATCGTCGTTGCCGTTATATCCATGCACGGTTTTAACTCAGCTGCCGCCGACTATCGTAAAGCAGTGGAGTTTCTTCGTGCTGGATCTTTCCAAAAGGCACATAGCCGGTTCAGCATCATGGCTGGACAAGGCAACACA
>CAZDQC010000192.1:0-4949 GCA_964507245.1 uncultured Rhodospirillaceae bacterium | reverse complement strand
CGCCCAGTTCGTAGTTGGCGAGCCAGAAGGGGCGCCGTCACTATATGGGGTGCTGCTATTGTAGCAGCTCTGTTGGTATTTGCTCTGGCAGGTAACTATCGGACGGCCTTGATTGATCCGGGCCAGTTGTCCTTTCAGCACGCCGGATTAAGCGACTGCGGCAGTTGTCACCAGGCTTTCCATCAAGGGGTGGTGGGATGGTGGCAGGCGGCTTGGTCGGAAAATGTCGCACTGGACGACAGCAAACCTTGCACCAGCTGTCATGCAATGGGTGATCGTGGCCTTCTGCCGCATAGTCAATCGGCTGAAGTCATGTCAGCGTTAAGCGAATTAGCCGCTCCCGCCACGGCATCGGGACGTAGTATCGGTGTGCAATTGGCTAATCTGGTTTTCGATATGCCGCGGCAGTTAAACATCACCCTCCCATGTATGACCTGCCATCGGGAGCATCAGGGCACTGAGGCTGATTTGACAAGTATGTCGAATGATCGCTGTACCACGTGCCATCTGTCACAGTTCGACAGCTTGGCGTCTGGTCACCCTGATTTCCAAAACTACCCCTATGAACGGCGCACCCGGTTGCAGTTTGATCACACTAGCCATATAGACAAGCATTTTAGCGAAAAGAGCACGGCCAAGTTAGCTCCAGGGGAATGCAGGGATTGCCATAAAAGTGATGCCAATGGCCGCTTGATGAAAGTCAAGTCGTTTGAAACAAGCTGTGCTGCTTGCCATGGGGAACAGATCGCCGGTGCTGGCCGCGCCACCGCCAAAGGTATGCCGGTACTTGCTGTGCCAGGGCTCGACGTAGCAACGTTGCAAGAAAAGGGTGCCGCGATCGGTGAATGGCCGGAATTCGCGGAGGGACCTGTTCCGAATTTTATGAGTATGCTGCTATCGGCGGATGCAAAATATAGGGATGCTGATGCGGTATTGGCCGGCATAGACGATCCGTTGGATCTATCGGAGGCAACAAAAGAACAATTTGCGGCCATAGAAACCTTTGCTTGGTCGGTAAAGTCCTTACTGTATGACCTGCGGGCTAAGGGTGTGGTGGCTCTGCATGAACGACTAGCGGGTTTATTGAAGCGTCCCCTTACAGCGGCAGAGAAGACCTCTTTGACGGCGTTGCTGCCTTTGGACACCGTTGTCAATGCCCAAATGAAATGGTTTCCCAGCCTTGGCACGGATATTCCCCGTTGGCGCAATGGTGACAAAGTGATGATGCCGTCGGAAGAGGTGCTGCCGGCTGCGGAGGAAAGTGGAAAGGATGGTAAAAGCTCAAGGTCAGGGGGTGAGAATAGCGATGATAAAATCGATACAGGTAAAGATGACGACGATGAAATCACCTCCGACGAGGATGAAGATGACGACGATGAAATCACTTCGGACGAGGATGAAGATGACGACGACGAAATCACTTCCGACGAGAATGAAGATGACGAAGACGAAATAGCCACGGGTAAGGACGGAAACGATGACGACGACGCGTCGGAAAAGAAAAAGGCCACCGTTTCAACTGAAATCAAAACAGCCAGCGGTGAGGATTGGCATGCTGTGGGTGGCTGGTATATAGACGAATTTACCCTGCGATACCGGCCTACGGGCCATTCTGACGGTTTTATCCTGGCCTGGATTAATCTGACCGGAAAATTGGTACCAAAACTGAAAGAAAGTGGCGGTGTTTTTGAAGGTTTGATTAATTCAAAATCACCAGGCCTATGTGGCAAATGCCATTCAGTAGATCAGGTAATCGATGGCAGTTTCAAGGTGAACTGGCATGGTTATCGCCAGGCTCAAGGTTTGAAGAAGTCCGTTCATTTTTCTCATGCCGCCCACTTCAGTCTACTGGATGAAAAAGGCTGTATGACCTGCCATATCCGCGACGTCGAGGCAGACTTTGCATCTAGTTTTAAGGACCGCGACCCGACAACCTACCAGGCAAATTTTAAGCCCTTGCCACGGCAGGTATGCGCTGAATGCCACACCTCCGCAAAGGCCGGTGACAAATGCCTCACTTGCCACAACTACCATCTTGGCATCTACCGGCCTGTGGAGGCCCATACCTCGGGTATGCTAAAGGAGGCGTCAAACAAACCCTAAACGAAGGGTGGTTGGCTGGACTGTCGTGACAATTTGTACGATATCTGGCGAAATTTTTTGTCGGCCGCACCGCATTGTTGACGTGCATGGTTAGGATCCTCGGCGTTCCGATGCCTGCGCTTGGCGTTTGAATGCTGAGAGTTGCAAATCTTTGCCACAAACATCAATCAATGTACCGATGTTCGAATTGGTCTTGTATTGGTAGGTGTGTACCTTGCAATCGGAACCACCGTCAGCAGCTTTACCAAAAAGCCGTTTTGTTTGGTTGACCGGCATAAATAAATGCCTTTCGAATTAGGCATAAGAGTTTCTCTACGTCGTAAACCTTGATCGACTATCCCAGCCGAGTTTCAATCATGGCGGCACGCGCTAGGGTCTGATCTGCACGTTGGATGATCGGTTCGTCGATCATTTTACCTTCGAATTCTATGGAGCCTCGGCCTTCTGCTTTGGCGGCATCATAGGCGGCTATGATCCCCCGTGACCGTTCAACGAGCTCAGACGAGGGTGTGAACGCCTGGTTCAGAATGTCCACCTGTAAGGGGTGAATGCAGGCTGCGCCCAAAAATCCAAGACGTGCGGCCTGTTCCGCGCGGGCCCGGAAGAGTTCCGTATCCCGATATTCAGCGATTGTCCCGACGAAGCCAAGTGGTAGAATTTTAGCCGCCCGTGCGGCGAACATGACGTGCAGAGTTGGTTGGAACAGGCCTTCCTCCTCCGGCAACATGCCGGCGGATAGGGCGAAATCTTCCGAACCCAAATTCATGGCGATTACTCGTGTATGGGCACGAGCTATTTCCTCAGCCTGAAAATAGGCTTCTGTGGTTTCGATCATGGCGACCAGACGCGTGTGGCCATTGGGCAATCCACTCTCGTCCTCTAATTCGTCCAGAATTTCAGCGATGGCACGAATATGGCCTACGTCTGCCGCCTTTGGTACCATCAGAGCACTCACATTTGCATCCACTGATGCTTCAATATCCCGGACCGCAAGCCGCCAAGGACGATTAATGCGCACCAATATTTCGGCACCAGACTCGCTGATGGACGCGGCCGCTTCCCGAATCCGGCCCCGTGCATTGTCTTTTTGTGCCAAAGGCACGCTGTCCTCGAGATCTAGGATGTAGGCGTCCGCACCGCGACTGGGGGCACTATCAATGAATTTTTGCATGTTGGCGGGGACAAACAACATGCTGCGCCACAATGGTTGGGCGTTGATGGTGGAAATGGTCATTAAATCACGTCCTCTTTTCTCAGGCTGGCGATTTCCTCTGGGGTGAGCCCCAGGGCGCCAAAAATTTCATTATTATGTTGGCCTAGAAAGGGTGCGGGATGACGGATTTGTCCCGGCGTCTGGGATAAATGGGCCGCGACGTTATGCATGTAAAGCTCACCCATCTCTTCATCGGGAAACCTCAGCATAATCTCTCGCTCCTGGACCATCCGATCATCTAGCATGGCGGCGGTATCGTGCACAGGACCGACAGTGACACCGGCCGCCTGAAATTGTGCTAACAGTTCTGCCTGGTCGTGTTGTGCCATGAATTCGCCAATGATCGGATCGAGAATATCGTTGTTGCGCACCCGATCCGCATTAGTTTTGAAGCGTGGATCGTCAATCAGATCTTCGCGCCTGATTGTCTTGAATAGGCGTTCCGCCATAGATTGCATAGAAGCCGAAAGCGCCACGTATTTGCCATCTCTTGTTTGATAGGTATTCCGCGGCGCCACAGTCGTGGAACGACTGCCGGAACGTGCGGAAACCTCTCCCGTCAACTGATACTCTGCCGCTTGAGGCCCAAGTATAGCGAGCAGAGGGTCGAACAGGGGCAAATCGAGAACCTGGCCCCAGCCACCGTTGATTTCGACTTCCCGTAGCGCCACCAAAGTGGCCATGCCACCATACATACCGGCCACCATATCCGCTAGGGCCAGGGGAGGCAGGACGGGTGGACGGTCGGGGAATCCATTCATGGCGGCGAACCCAGTCCGTGCCTCCACCAAACTGCCAAAACCTGGATTATCACGATCCGGTCCGGTTTGACCCCAGCCAGAGATGCGAACTATCACAAGGCGTGGGTTCCGTTCCAGCAGCGCATCAGGTCCTAATTCCCATTTTTCTAATTTTCCAGGCAGAAAGTTCTCCACTAAAACCTGGGCGTCTTCAACCAGTCGCAATAATAGTTCCCGGCCCATTTTATCGCCGGGGTTGAGGGTGATGCTCTTTTTGTTGCGGGCATAGACTTTCCAATGAATTGATTTACCCTCTACCCGCCAATTCCGCAGGTCATCACCTTTTCCCGGCCGCTCCACTTTGATTACCTCAGCGCCATAATCAGCCAGAACATGGGTCAAAGCATTGCCAGCGACGAGTCGTGACAAATCCAGCACTCGCACCTCATCGAGGGGAGCGGGTGTGTCGGGTTTATAATCCCGTCTACGAATTGTCGGCACCTTAGGAACTCACCGACCTTTCCAGTCAGGGGGGCGTTTTTCGGAAAAGGCCAAGGGTCCTTCTATGAAGTCTAGGCTATTTTGCATATCCTTGACGGATTGATAGTCAGCCTCGAACGCCTCCCGCACGGAGGCGTATGCGTCGCCCCTCATGACCACATCCTTGGAAGTGCGAATAGATACAGGCGAACATTCAAGAATTTGTTCGGCCCAGCGCAGCGCTCCAGCCAGCGCTTCGCCTTCTCGGACGACCTCGGTCACAAAGCCTAGCTTGTAGCCTTCTTCGGCCATGACCCGCCGACCAGTCAATATCATACCCATTGCCTGTTTCATGGGGATCTGCCTAGACAAACGGTGCAGGCCGCCGGCAAGTGCGGCCAACCCTACGCGGG
>CAZDQC010000191.1:0-5036 GCA_964507245.1 uncultured Rhodospirillaceae bacterium | reverse complement strand
TGAAGCGTGTTTTGAATTCAGTACCATGATTTTCCATCTCTTCGGCATTCCAGCCTGCACCAATTCCAAACAAAAATCGGCCATCTGATAACATATCTAAAGTAGCCACTTCCTTGGCCAAGGTGATTGGATCGCGCTCCACCACCAAACAAATGCCGGTCGCTAGTTTAATACGTTTTGTAACCCCTGCTGCGACACCAAGCGAAACAAAGGGGTCCGCCATATGATAATAGGGCCTAGGCAAATGCCCGCCGCCGGGATATGGCGAGCGACGATCAGCAGGAATATGGGTATGTTCGGGTACCCAAAACGATTCATAACCGGCGTTTTCAAGCGCTACGGCCATGTGATCGGCTCGAATACCATAATCGGTATTGAATGTCATAATCCCAATATCCACCACTGTGTCCTTACTTTGTCACCAATTGCGCCCCGGGGACGGTATCAGATTTTACAAAGAAAAAGTGTGGCAAAAATGTGGGTGATAGGGAACCTCGACAAAATCCATTTTTGATAACTATTTCAGGGTTTAATCCCAAAATTATGATTCAAATTTTATTCTCCCCAACTAAAAAGGGGTTTCGACTATGTTGAGGCTCACCAAACAAAACTTCACATCTCTAAGGCAAATTTATTATCGTTGAAGATTGATCCAAATTAGAGGCTGACGAAGGATAGACGTGTCATGAATAAGACCATTGAGAGCTCTTGCCATTGTGGCAATCTAAAGGCAACGCTTACTACCACCAAAGAACCACAGGATATGTGGTTGCGTGCTTGCCAATGTGATTTCTGCCGCTCGCACAACATGCGCTCCCTTAGTGATTCAGAAGGATATTTGGAGATGCGTGTGCAAAATGAACCCCAGCTAAACCGTTATCATTTTGGTCTAAAAATGGTGGACTTTCTAATCTGTAAGAACTGCGGCAATTATATCGGCGCGGTGCAAATGGTGGATGGTCAACTTTTTGGTATCATAAATGCAAATTTGACGGACAATCGAGGCAAACAATTCGGCGAAGCCGAGCATAGTTTCTATGAGCAAGAAACCGGCGAAGAACGATCCGCCCGTCGTAAGGATGTCTGGACCCCAGCTACACTAAAAATCGATAATTAGGACAAATTCAGAAGTGAGCTCTGGAGCCAAACCGCTTCGACTGCCGCATTTTCACCCTGTTGCTAAATGGGAATACGGAAAAAATTTCGAGGCGGCGGAAACCACCGCTTGATCAGTAAGGAGACTTTATGGATAAAAGAAGAATACCGTGGATCAACGGACATATTCTATAAAAAATAATTGAGATCTATTGAGGGGAATTGGTCCGATATGAGAGATATAAAGGACCGGAGTCCTAGCCATTGAATTCCCGACACGTGTCGATCAGCGTCCCGGACCAAGTTCGAGAAAATATCCTGAAGGCAATATTGTTCATGTGTCTGGCGGTCACGCTACTGTCGACGATGAACGCAATGGCGAAGTTCCTGACCAGCTATTATCCGCTGAACCAGATCGTATGGGCGCGCTTCGCGGGTCACTTGGTTGCGATGGTCCTCCTATTTTGGCCGAAATTTGGTCGGCGCCTCTTCCATAGCCGACGCTACGGTCTGCAATTCGGGCGTTCGACAATCATGTTCATTTCAAATTCCGCCTTTATTGCTGGTTTGCCGTTGCTGCATTTGGCAACGGCCTCAGCGATTATGTTTACCGCGCCTTTAATGGTCGCAGTGCTCTCCGTGCCGTTGCTGGGTGAAAGGGTAGGGCCAAGACGTTGGGCTGCTGTTTTGGTCGGCTTTCTTGGCATATTGATTATTGTTCGGCCCGGAGGTGATGTCGCCAATTTTGGGGCCATCCTGATTGGAATTTCAGCGGTATGCTTCGCGCTTTATCAGATCATGACACGGACAGTGGTCGCGCAAGATCCACCAGAAACAACAATCATCTACACTGCCCTGGTGGCAACGATCGTTTTGAGCTTGGTGCTGCCATTTGACCACAAACTTCCCACGAACTTCTTTGATTTAGTTCTGTTTACCGGTCTTGGCGTTTTTGGCGGCCTGGGTCAGTATTTCATTGTGAAGGCCCTGCAATATGGGCCTGCATCAGCAGTATCGCCGTTTTATTACGGCGATATCTTAGTCGCTGCCGTTCTTGGCTATTTTATCTTTGGAGCATTTCCGGATGGATGGACATGGACGGGCGTCGCCATCATAATTGCGTCTGGCCTTTACCTCGCTCATCGGGAAAGGCGTCTACAACAACGCAATTAGTGCGGACGACCCTAATTTGCCTTCAAATTTGCAAAAGCCCCGTTTAAAGCTTGAAAATGTCAGTCGCCGGCGAGAGCGGTCGCTTCAGCTGGTGTAAACGTGAAACCTTCATAACCGTTTGCGGCGACCTCATCACAGGCACGTTTATAGCGATCAAAACCGCCCACATAAGGCATGAAAATTTTTGGTTTGCCAGGAATATTGGCGCCCATATACCAAGAATTAGCCAACGGATACAGAGTTGCATCAGCAACATCGTTGTTGTGCCCAACCCAACTATCTTCGGCCGCCTTATCCGCCTCGACACGAACTAAGCCGTGGCTATCCATATAGTTAAGGCAATTGACGATCCAGTCCGTATGCTGTTCGCAAGCGAGGATCATCTGCGCCTTCACCGAGGGGCTTTGCGGTCCGGTGATCAAGAACATGTTAGGGAAATCAGCCATCATCAAGCCAAGATTGGTGCGGGGGCCGTCCGCCCATTTTTCCTGCAATCTGGATTCGTTAGTGCCACAAAGATCTATTTCCAGTAGAGCTCCGGTCATAGCATCGAAGCCAGTGGCAAAAACGATAGCATCAAATGCATATTCCGCATCATCGGTACGCACACCATCGGATGTGATAGCCGCAATCGGCGCCATTCTCGCATCTACCAAGGTTACATTGTCACGGTTGTAGGTTTCATAGTACTCGGTATCAAGAATCAGACGCTTGGTACCAATAGGATGATCCTTGGGTGTTAGCAGCTCTGCCACCGCCGGATCCTCGACCGTATTACGAATTTTGTTGCGTACGAATTCTGATGCCGTATCGTTCGCCGCCTTGTTCACGAGGAGGTCGTTATAAGCATAAAGGAAAGAGATCGAGCCGCCTATTGCCCACTTTTCTTCATAGGCAATCTCGCGCTCTTCGGCGGAAGCCTCAAGTGCCGATTTTGACGGTGGCGGGTAGCCGGCAATACCAAAGGGGGTATCAAATGCGGCCTGTCGACGTTTAGCATATTCTGCCTTATGCCGCTGCTCAATCTGACTATCCAAAACGGCATTGCGGGCAGGTAAACTGAAATTCGCAGTACGTTGGAATACGTGAAGATGCTTTGCCTGTTTGGCAATGTGCGGTATCGATTGAACGCCCGAGGAACCAGTACCAATGATACCGACCCTTAGGCCAGTGAAGTCTACGCCCTCATGGGGCCATAGGCCGGTGTGATACCACTTGCCATCAAATTCTTCCAACCCTGGGAAATCGGGAACTCGAGGCGTGGAGAGATTTCCAGTAGCCATAATGCAATACGAAGCCGATACGGTCCCAGATTTATCCGTTTCGAGAGTCCAGCGATTGCGTGACTCATCAAACCTGCCGGAGAGGACGCGCGTGTTGAACCGGATATCCCGACGCAGGTCAAAACGATCCGCAACATGGTTGATATAACGTAGAATTTCCGGTTGAGTTCCATACCGCTCCGGCCATTTCCATTCCTGCTGTAAATCTTCAGAAAAAGAATAGGAATACTCCAAGCTTTCAACGTCGCAGCGGCAGCCTGGGTAGCGGTTCCAATACCAGGTGCCGCCAACGTCGCTGCCCGCTTCAAAGGCACAAACTTTTAGACCTAGACCACGCAGGCGATGCAGAGCGTAGAGGCCACCAACACCCGCTCCGACAATGATTGCGTCAAACTCTGAAGCAAATTTTCCGTTCTTTGCCATGGCCCATGGTTGTGGCATCGCTTGTTTCTCCTGATGCGTGCATTTTCTTGCACAGACGCGTCGGCTAATCGTCTGTCATTTACGAAAACAATTACGTGAAGGGTGCCCTGCTCAAGGGTGGATACGATAAGTCTAAACTATCTTCAATCTTACTCATTACTGACGCAAGTTTAGCTGCAGGCGCATAAAGAATCTATGCTCACCATCGACTTGCGCGCCCCTCCATTTTTATCACTTAGCAGCAGTTTGAGGGAGGGCGGGGCAGTGCCGCTCTGCGTCCAATATAGAATTGCCAATATAAGGTTAGGATAGAAGCACATTATTCGACAACAAGCTCCGCATGGAACAAGCGCGAGGTAGTACCGATCTTGCCTTAATCAAAAGCACTCCACAATTTCACCAATTACTATCCATTTGCCGTCACATTGGTGCCCCAGTACAGTTTTACGAATTGGGTTATGACGACGTATGCTTTCATTGGGATAAAGCTTGGAGCAGTATTTGATGAGCGAAAAGCCAGATCTGGTCATCCGCGGCGGTACTGTCATCGATGGATCCGGCGGTCCCGCGATAGACGCCGACGTGGCGGTTTCTGACGGCCAGATCATTGCCGTGGGCCAGGTAAGGGAAATTGGAGCGGAAGAAATCGACGCTCGCGATCGACTGGTGACGCCTGGCTTCGTCGACGTCCATACCCACTATGACGCACAGGTGACCTGGGCAAACCAAATTACGCCATCGTCATGCAATGGTGTCACAACGGTTCTTATGGGCAATTGCGGCGTCGGTTTTGCACCCGTCCGGAGCGACCACCACGACATGCTGATCTCACTGATGGAGGGGGTAGAAGACATTCCCGAAGTGGTGATGAATGCAGGGCTGCCTTGGACGTGGTCCAGTTTCCCCGACTATCTCGATACACTCGCCGCACGGCAGTATGATGTAGACGTTGCGACCCAAGTCCCGCACGCGGCTCTCAGGGTCTTTGTGATGGGTGAGCGTGGCGCCAACCGTGAAGAGGCGACGGCAGAGGATCGCATAGAAATGGCGCGGCTCGCCAGG
>CAZDQC010000190.1:0-5048 GCA_964507245.1 uncultured Rhodospirillaceae bacterium | reverse complement strand
TTAAATTTACGAAACATTCCTGAGGCATTTTGTATTGATCGGCTGATGATACATTAGCGTAAGAACTCCTCAGCTTAGGAATAGGACAATTTGCGAGACTGTTTAAAAGTAGTTTTGCCTTGTTAAAATTAAAACTACCACAACGTCTATACAGAATGTTAGGCCCAATCATGACCAGAAATTGTGGGCCGCAACCCTTGAGGTCTGCCTTATCAGGAATCCATCTAAGATATTTTGGCCAAGCATAAGATGCCCATGGGTCACTATAGTCCTCCATTCTTATAATTGTGACGTATATTTTCGATGCTAGCTTAGATTTCCTTAATTTAGCTAATTCTTCGTTATAAAAATATTCGCAGTCGGGGCAATTCTCAGCATCAATATAGATGAATTGTATGCTGCTCCCAGCAAGTAGTTGATCTGGATTGTTGATGACGATTGGCCCCTTCATCGAATGAGATGGCGAATAACGGCCCTTGTGATAGGCGTGGCTTACTGGAGCCAACAGGATTAAAATAAAACTAAGGGCAATGACAAATATGTTGCCCCGTGTCAGAAATTTTTCTCCAATTATATTGGTTGTCATCATAGTTGTACGACCAATCGGAATTTTCACCATGCCTTGGTACCTCTTATTTAGATAATACCGAAATCCCCGGCTATGCAGTCCAAGTTTAGTGTGCCGCAAAGAGGAACCTGCTGAGAACAGTGCGTCTCATGGGGTGATTAAAGCACTAAGAAGGGAAGTCTAGCAATCTCAGGGGAGGCATTCGGGAATTGCAAAAGCGACCCTAAGGATACCCCTTAAAATTCCCATGGCTCCACCCACACCCAGCCCCTATGACCCCAGGCTAGGGCCACTGGGGGTGGTTGGGTATTCCTATGGTGTGGCCTTGGGAGAGTTTAGGGTTTGGTTGGAAACCACATTCATGCCCGAATTCAGAGGTATCCGATGGTGTTCTATTGGATGTGGTTTATAAATACGAAAGCATAATAAATACAATGGGTTAATGTAATTCCAAGGGCTGTACCTGAAATTACGATAGCAATTCCCTCTCTCTCCCGAAGCCAAAAATATGGAAAAGGGTGACGGGTGACACAAGGTGACACTGAAAATAAGGAGGGTAAATTTTCAGGAATTTCATCAATCCCTCTCTAAAAACTGAAGCAATATCGTGTGTCACCTGTGTCACCCGTCACCCTTTATTGGATCGGGCCGTGCCGAGTGCCTATTTACCAAGAACAGTATAAGTTTGGGCTGATGTACAGGAATGATGATAATTTAAAAAAATATAAAAAATCAATTACTTAAAGACATTCGTTTACTTCTAAAACACTTCTAATAGATTTTTCCCTCCACAGGTATCGTGAAGGTATTGGGAAGGTATTAGGAGGGTAGTAGGAAGGGTATTGATTCGATAATGATTGATGTGATTGGGTGCAAATCGCAAGAGAATTAGCCAAAGCGGCCGATCCGGTAGGGTGTCATGTTGACACCAAGGGTTTCACCCGCGATCAACGATGCTATTATTTCGCCGGTTTTCGGCGCCATGGTCATTCCCGTGTGTCCGTGTCCATATGCGGCATATAGATTTGCAAACCCCGGCACTTCGCCAAGATACGGCACTGAATCTGGAGTGGAAGGGCGAGGCCCCATCCATTCTTGAACATCGTCAACATTCAAGTCCGGGAACATATCCTTAGCAAGTATTTTGAAGACCCGGGCACGACGGTAATCGGGTGCCGCATCGACACCGGCAAATTCGGCTGTGCCTGCACAACGCACACCCGCTGACATTGAGCTGATTACGAATTTTGCGTCTACATTCATGATGGCATTATTTAGCGACACGCCGGGGTCGCGGAATACCAGATGGTAGCCACGTTCTGCCTCGAGTGGCGCTTTGATACCCAGATCCTGCATGAGTTTTCCCGACCAGGCCCCCATGGCGACGACGAGTTGGTTAGCTTTCACCGGCACTGCATCGGTTTTGATGCGCCATGCGCCGCCTGCTTCTGGAACAAGGCTTTCGACCCTGCACCGCATGAAGGATACGCCCATTGTCTGAGCCTTTGCCGCCAAGACTTTGCCGATACCGCCAGGATCAAGAGCGCGGCCTTGTTGTTTGATAAGCACTGCGGCCCCGAATTGTTGCGAAAGTGCCGGCTCAATTTCGCGAAGCGCGTCGCCCTTGACTACTTCCAATGGGACCTGTCGCTCAGACCGCATTCGCCAACCGAGTTTAGACAAATCTGCATCGGCGGCATTTCGGAAAACATGCACGTAGACTGAATCGCGAACAAGTTCCTCGGAACCGGTACCTTTAAGATGATGTCGGTATAACGTTACGGTGGGCCTTGTTAGCGCCATCATCGCATCCGCGATTGCGGGAAGGCGGTATTCCTGGCCGGATTGGAAAAATTTTATCGCCCAGGGCAAAAATTTTATCGCGTATCCCGTCCGCAGCGCTACTGGTCCCTCGGGATCAAGCAACCAACCGGGAATACTCTTCCAAAGCCCAGGCATAGATTGTGGTACACAGGACCAGGGTGATAGGGAGCCTGCATTTCCATAACTGGCACCTTCCGCCGGTGGATTTCGATCAATCAACACAACTTTGAAGCCTCTTTCTGTAAGTGAGAGCGCAGTGGTAATACCAACGATGCCTGCGCCTAATATGGTGACATCAGGCGTCGATCCATTCTTCTCAGCGGCCATTGCTTCCTCCTGATATGATTGCGGTCAGGGTAGTTTGCCGATGCCGTATTAGGCAATAAAATAGGGGACCGTCATTGCAGCGTGAGAACCGTAGACTGGCTGCCATTGTTGCCGCCGACATCGCGGGCTATTCCCGTCTTATCGGACAAGACGAGGAAGGCACGCTGCGCGCGTTGCGTGAACATCGGGCAGAATTGATCGATCCCTTGATAGAGCAGCACGGTGGACGCATTGCCAACACTGCCGGTGATAGTCTGTTGTTGGAGTTCCCTAGCGCGGTAGACGCGGTGCGTTGTTCCATTGCGGTTCAGGAAGGCATGGCGGAGCGCAACAGCGACACCGAGGCTGACCGCCACATAGTTTTACGTATCGGCATCAATGTTGGCGACGTAGTAGCGCAAGGCGACGACCTGCTGGGCGATGGTGTCAACGTTGCGGCGCGTTTAGAAGGTCTGTGTGAAGCAGGCGGTTTGGCGTTGTCTGATGACGCCCACCGACAAGTGCGGTACCGCCTGGAGGTTCAGTGGCTAGACGGCGGTGAGCATGAAGTGAAGAACATTGCTCGACCCGTCCACGTCTGGCGTTGGTCAACATCTGTTAGACAAATATCTGACAGCATTTCGAGCGACGGTGAAACGCTTCCGCTACCCGGTAAGCCATCCATCGCCGTGCTGCCCTTCGACAATATGTCTGTTGATCCCGAGCAGGAGTATTTCGTTGATGGCGTGGTCGAAGACATCCTGACTACTTTGTCGAAAGTGCCGCAACTGTTCGTGATCGCACGTAATTCAAGCTTCAAATACAAAGGTAAAAACCCCGATGTACGGGACGTCGGCCGCGAGTTAGGGGTTGCCTATGTCGTCGAAGGTAGTGTGCGCAAGGTCGGCAACCGAGTACGAGTAACTGCTCAGTTAGTTGAGTGCGTAACCGGCGGCCATCTCTGGGCCGACCGTTTTGACGGTAATCTAGATGACGTCTTCGAACTGCAGGACCGCATTACCGAAGAAATTGTCATTGCCTTGCAAGTGAACCTTGCCGAAGGCGAAACAGCTAAGATCTGGCGTCAACGCTCTGGCAGCCCGCAGACCTATGCCGCGTTTCAAAAGGCGATGGAGCGCTATTCAAACTTCGCGCGTGAAAGTCACCGACAAACCTTGCAAATGCTAGAGGATATCCTAGCAACGAGCCCGGATTACACGGCGGCACTTTACCTCTACGGCCTGACATTGGTTGATCACGCGCGTTTCAGTTGGACCGACGACAGCGAGGTAGCCTACAAGGCGGCACTTGAAGCAGCGGAGCATGCACTCTCTGTCGACCCCAATTACGCCGATGCTTATTCGGTGATTAGCTATGCTCAAAGTTTCCAAGGCCAGCACGAAGAGGCGGTTGCTGCGGCTGAACAAGCTGTCGCTCTAGAGAGAAATAACAGCGCAGTCTTCCATATGTCAGCAATGACGCACATCTATGCCGGTAACTTCGAAACTGGCCGCGATTACGAACGACAGTCTGGACGTTTGAACCCTATCGACCAATCCTATTCGTTGGTCGATCTAGCCCGAGCAGAGTATCACCTGGGAGAATACGAAGAGGCGCGTAGGCTAACCACCGAAGTGCTTCAACGCCAATCGCGCTGGCTGACAGCACAGACGATTCTATTAGCAGCGTTATGGCGGTTGGGACGTGAGGATGAAGCGCGCACAGTCGCCGCCACTATTAAACGCGGCCAACGGAGCTTCTCGGTCTCTCGTTGGGCGAAAGGTTGGCCCTACCGACGTGCAGAGGACCTCGCTGCACTGATGGACCCGTTGCGCGAAGCCGGACTACCCGAAGAATGATCGACGTCACCCACGAGCTTGCCGCCATTCTCTCGGCTGACATCAGCTAAAAGATATGACGGTCCCTGCTCCTTCGAATTCCTCTAATCGCCTGTTCCGAGGCTTGAGACCATTGGGTTTGCGGATCTGGTCGACAGGATTGACGGCAAGTCCAAGGTTCCACTCCTTGCGGGCAATCTCGAGGATGTGCCGGATCAGGACAAGATCGTATTGGCAGGTCCGTATGCCATCCTTGATACGTCGATCCCGAAACAAGGCCAGTTCATGGGCAGTTAGTTTTTGTACCGTAAGGCTGGCAATGGGATCCCGCATTAAACGGGCAAGCCTAACCTCTTCCGTATCTCTACTTTTCTTTGCTGGTGTGATCTCACGGCGATATCGATCAATCAGGTCATGCAGGACTATATCCATGGCCCTGAGTTGTTGTGATTCACCTTGATCGAACTGAGCTTCCGTCTTACGGGCCCATCGTTCTGCATCTTGTTTGAGAA
>CAZDQC010000189.1:1285-5081 GCA_964507245.1 uncultured Rhodospirillaceae bacterium | reverse complement strand
GTTGCATCACCCGCGGCGATCCCCAAACATCCAGGAATCTGTCCACGGAGATCTGGATGAATCCCGGGCGATATACGAATTCGTTGGCACCCTGGCGCAGCGTCTCGGGGCCGATCCGGAAGATGCGGTACCGTTTGAGAAATATGCCAAAGCGGCCGAGAGTCTGTCACAGCCATCATCCGCGGCCCGGGCAGTTGCCGCAGGTGTGCCGTTCATCGAACGGGGTGATGTTCTCGTGCAATTGATTGCCCGGGATTCGGGTATGTCGAACCCGGAGATTGATGAAATGATTATCATTGTCGATGATAAGCTGGGTAACAACGATCCCCTGGCAGCGTAATACCAAGGGCGTCTGGTATTAAGCCCGACCCGCCCTTTGATTTAGGCTAACCCGTGTATAGCTCCCACGCCCCTTCTTTGGCCTGACCTGCCTTTGGTGCGTGGTTTGTAGTTTTTTAGCTATTGTTACAAGAGTGCGGATATACGTGTAACCATTGGATTGATTTGTGCGGCCTGTTCCATATTTGGCTGGAAAAAACTGTGGGAAGATTTTGGTTAATTGACCGCACACTTTGATGTCGATTTCATATCATCTGATAGCTTCCAAATTCTCGCGCAAACCGAATTGTCGTGCTTGCCCTGGACTGGATATTGGGGCACTCCTATGATCCTCGCGGCTTAGCATAGATGTGCGCATTTTGGGCTCTCTATTTCCTATTTTTGATGAAAATGGCTGGCAAATCGGCATTCTTGCCGTGACGCTCGCCTTTATTCTGGATCTGTTGTCCGGCGATCCCAAATGGCTGTACGGTCGCCTTGGGCATCCAATTGTCTGGATGGGACATTTGATCGTGTGGCTGGAAAACTGGCTGCGCAACCCTAAAGTCGATCAAAACGTCCAGATTAAACGGGGCATCTATCTGGTTGCGATCATGGTCTTCCTCGCCGTCATCACTGGCAATGTCATTGAGGTGCTTGCCCACTTTACCAATCACGGTTGGATCATCACCGGCGCATTCGGTTCCATATTTTTCGCGACACGCAGTCTGCACGATCACGTGGCGAAAGTAACAATTGGTCTCGAGCAGGGACTGGATCAGGGTCGGGTAGCGGTCAGCCACATTGTTGGGCGCGATACCAAGGAACTCGACGAAACCGGAATTTCCCGGGCAGCTATTGAATCCCTGGCGCAGAATTTCTCCGACGGTGTGATCACGCCAATGTTCTGGTTTCTACTATGTGGATTGCCAGGCCTCCTGGCTTACAAGATGATCAACACCTTGGACAGCATGGTCGGTTACCGCAGCGAACGCTATCTCTACTTTGGCCAGTTCGCTGCTCGGCTTGACGACGTGGCGAATTGGCCAGGCGCTCGGATCGCGGGCTTTTTGCTTTGCCTCGGGGCGCTTGTAACACCCAACACCAGTGCGGGACGCGCTTTGCACGTCATGCGAAGGGATCATGGCCTGCATACCTCCCCCAATGCCGGCTGGCCAGAAGGCGCCATGGCGGGCGCCTTGGATATCGCATTGGCCGGACCGCGCGTCTATGGCGATGTCCCGGTTGTGGATGATTGGATCGGCGAAGGTGGCAAGCGGCAAGCGACGCGGCTGGATATAAGGCGCGGCTGCACAGTTTATCGCGGGACCTGCGCCCTGATTACTTTTGCACTCGTAGCCGCTGTACTGATCTAGGCCCCTACAGTCTCTCTCACAAATCAACCACCTCCACTTATTGCTCTAGGTCGCCAGCTTTTTCATCAGGTTCTGATTGAACAAATTCGCCATGGAGAGTTGTAAGGTCGGATGTTTCGCCATGATCGACCGCAACTTGGCCTTATCGATTACGATGCATTTTGTCTGATCGTGAGCGACCACATCCGCATTGGCCGACGCATGGGTGGACAGGAAAGACATCTCGCCCACAAGATCTCCCTGGGTAAGGGTGTTTATCAATTCGCCGTCCCGACGCACATCTAATTGGCCTGCCGTAACGAAAAACAAAAAGTGGTTGTCACGTCCAATTCGGGTCAAATGATCACCCAGAGCATAGGTTTGAAATTCGAATAACTTTTGAATGCGCCGGTATTCGTCTGCCGTCAGGCCCAGAAAATTGGATTGCCAGATTTCAAAATCTTCCGCCGAGAGCCCAGTCTGACGGTTGGAGTGGTAGAAGCTGATGATCATGTAACCATTGATGATAATAAATAGAGCGAGCCAGATAATGGGCACCCAGAGGGGCGTGGGGGCTGCGAAAAAGTTGTAAAAAATGCCAATCAGGCCGGAAGCAATGCTTAATGTGCGCAATAAGATTATATCCCGCATCAACAATGACAAGGCGACGATTGCAAAGGATAAATGGCCGATTATATGGATAATTAACATGGCTCCCCCAGAGAATATTAGAATGTTCTAAACTAAATGGTTTTGCTGTACACGCGGTGAACCCGCGGACCGCCGAAATAGCGGCGATGCGGGCGCTGCTGGCCCAGAATAAGGCGGTGGCAGTGGCTAAGGAAGCCTGACTGGCAGGCCTTACCAAGCTGGTCACACACTAACTCTCAAACCCGACCACTCAACGGGGTGCCATCTCCATAGAGCTTTTCGGGGGGTAGGCGGATTCTGGCCCGTCACTTTGGTTTTGGTAGGCGTCAGGTCAAGCTGTGGTCGCGGGATGGGGTGGTTAGTTTGTGGGAGAGGCTATGACCATTAACCAATTTCGATTGGAAGATTCTCGTTCATGGCCCATTCACTCATGGAATTATCATATATTTGTAGCTTTTCGAAACCCATTTGATGAAGGATAAATGCATTTAGGGTGGCGGCTATACCTCCGCCACAATAATTCACGATTTCACAATCCGAAGTAATACCCTTATCGGCAAAAATTTGGATTGCTTCTTTCGGTGGTATCAATTTACCAGTACCCGCTTCAATTAAGTCATGAAATGGGATGTTGAGGCTATTAGGAATGCGCCCGGGTCGTCCATAACGAGAATTATCCCCTATATGAATATCTTCGGTTAATGCGTTGAGTAATAGAGATGAAGCGTCATCAATAGCTGCAAGAACTCTTTCTTTTCCAACAAAAATTTCCGACTTAATTTCAACCCGAAATTCTGCACGATCAAAATTATTGGATTTTCTATCGGTTGGCAGGCCTAATCTCTCCCATTCAATAAATCCGCCATTCAATACGCTGACGTTTTCATAACCTAATGAATAAAGCATAAACCAGATTCTAGTGGCCCATTGCATGCCGTTCCGAGCATATAAAATTATGTGATAGGGGTCCCCAATGCCGAGCCTTTTAAATCCTTCTGCAAGCTCGTTAGTATTTAGTAATGTAAAACTATAAGGACTATTCTTATTAGAAAGATTATTTTGAAGATCTAGAAATGCTGCGTTTGGTATGTGGGCTTTATTGTAGTCTGCTAGTCCGCTCTCCACATCATACGGCTTTTGGGGGTGATCGTCTGTATAATGGAGGTACGTTGTGCAGTCATATACCCGGATATCTGGATTTCCAATTTTGCTCTCCAGCCAATTACAGTCAACAATAGCCTCCGGGTATTTCCATTGATTATCAATTGTCATTTGATTGAATCTCTCTAACTTAATGTCATTGTGCCTTTATCCTCAAAATGGGCAGTTCTGGATAGTACATAAAATCGGCTGGAATTTTGGCGTCTGATACCAAAACGAATAATTTTTTGGAATATTTTGGAGCTACTAACCCGCGAAATCTGGTACTATTTTTCTAGTGTTGGGAAAGTATACGCCGCGCAGCAATCACC
>CAZDQC010000189.1:0-1185 GCA_964507245.1 uncultured Rhodospirillaceae bacterium | reverse complement strand
GCTAGGTATGTTTGGCGACGAAGGCGTCGAAAATCTCGACAATATCCTCGACCATCATTTGCTCGGCGGGCATGCTCCGCTTATCGATGGGCAGGCCAACCTGTTCCCGTAATTCCTGATTGGTCATTTTGCGAGCCCATTTCGGGTCATGCGCCGCGAGACGGCCAAAAAATGCCGCGCTGTCCGAAGCGGCTCCTGCGTAAAACATGCGCGTGATCCCGGCCTGGTACATTATCGCCACGCACATGGAACACGGCTCTCCAGTGGTGTACATATCAGCGCCGCCTAGGTTGGTGACCGATAGCCGTCGGCAGGCATCACGAATAGCATTAACCTCGCCATGAGAGATTGGATCAAAGGTGCCGTCGGCTCGGTTTAAACCCTCGCCAATAATCTCGCCATCCTTAACCACAACCGCGCCGTAAGGCAGGGTGCCCGGCGTATCAACGCTTTCCCTGGCAAGCTCCATAGCTCGAGCCATGAATTTTTCATGCATATTTGGGTCCTCCAGCTAGATCGTAATTCAATATAGAGTCACGTTGTTATTAGCTATTAAGTTTGGCGCCGGCTTCCCGCAGAAAATTTTCTAGCACTTCGTATGGTTGCGCGCCGACCACGGCTTTTTGGGCGGCGACAAAAGTGGGCACGCCGGTAACACCGTAGCGCCGGGATAGGTCCCAATCTGCATCCACCGCGTCGGAGAAACTGCGGCTTTGCAAAACCTCGCGCGCCGCATAGACATCCAGACCAACATCGCCGGCAATCGTTAGCAGCGCATCCACATCGCCGACATTGACCGCGTCTACGAAATAGGCCCGGTAGAACGCATCATGAATGGCCTCACCGCCCGGCTCGGTATCAGCCCACTTCCCCAGTTCCTGGGCCAGGCGGCTGTTATAGGTATGGCTGCGCTTGCCATAGGGCAGCCCTTCCTCATCCATCAACCCTTTCATGCGGGTATACATGGCTTCCATGTCCACGTTCCTGCCTGCAAACAACTCTTCCAGGCTGCGGCCTTCCTGGGGGGTTTCGGGATGCAAGGGGAAATGCACCCATTTTGCCTCGATATTAAATTTTCGTTTTAGTTTTTCAATACGCCCGGTACTGAGATAACACCACGGTCAAACGTAATCGGTAAAGACTTCCAGAACGATGGGTTCGGGCATTTTTCAAATTTCCTTCCAG
>CAZDQC010000188.1:0-5081 GCA_964507245.1 uncultured Rhodospirillaceae bacterium | reverse complement strand
AGAATGGCTACCTGATCCGCCAAATTGTCGCCATCAGCTACTAACTGGCCACCGCCCGTCGAGGAAAGAGCAGCGGCCTGCTCCGCAAAATTGGACATGTAGGGACCAAACAAAATGGCACAATCTAGCCGGGCAGCCTCCAGCGGATTTTGCCCACCATGCTTGACCAGCGACCCTCCGATGAAGACCACATTAGACAGACGAAAAAACAATCCCATTTCGCCCATGCTGTCGCCTAGATAAATGTCTGTATCAGGTTCAATCTTGTTATCTTGACTACGCTTGGCCACCGTAAGGCCCTGGGTCCCTAGAACATTAGCAACGGTGTCGCCACGGTCCGCGTGACGCGGCACCAGAACGGTTAAAAGGCCGGGAAATTTGTTTGCCAATTGCCGATGCGCCGTGCCGATTATCTCATCTTCGCCGGTATGTGTGGATGCCGCTACCCAACAGGGTCGGCAGCCGATTGCCATCTTCAATTCATAAAGATCTAGAGGATCAGCGGATAGCGGTGGCGCGGCTGATTTCAAATTGCCATAAAATATCACGTTATGGGCGCCCAAGGCCCCCAACCTCTCGGCGTCGGACGCACTTTGGGCAATACAAATCTGAAATGATTGTAGTAATGGCCTGACCAAAAATGGCAGATAGCGCCACCGGCGAAAAGATATTTCCGACATCCGTGCATTGATTATTGCCATAGGAACACCACGCGACCGGGTCTGGTTTATCAGATTAGGCCATAGTTCCGATTCCACCCACAGCGCAAGGTCCGGGCGCCAATGATCAAGAAACCGGTCAATCGCGCTGGGTTGGTCGATGGGGATATACTGATGCAAGGACCTAGCCGGCAGCCGATCAGCCATAATCCGGGCCGAGGTCACCGTGCCCGAGGTCATCAGGACGCGCAACCCTTGGTCTTGTTGCAATATTCGTTCGATCAGGGGCAATACGGACACCATCTCACCGACCGAGGCTCCGTGCACCCAAACGAGGGTCCCATCGGGACGGGCTAGTCCCGGATGGCCCAGGCGCTCTTGGAAACGAACCGGGTCTTCCTTGCCGCGGGCTAACCGTCGGAGCAGAACCCAAACAAGGATAGGTTTGAAAACTGTGGTGACAAAGCGATAAATGCCGTGACTCATGTCACCGACCTCACTAAGTGGCCGGCCTGATCCGTCACCGCGTTCAAAGCGACCTCAACCTCAAGCCGTTTGGCCTCTTTCCCATCTTCATCCAGGAGACGATCTACAACGATGGGTTCTCCGAATACTATAGCGCCATTCGAAAAGGGCAGAGCGACCCGAAAGTGGTCCCAACTGCGCAGCAGACGATGGCGTGCTGTCAGGATCGTAACCGGCAGGATAGGCGCCCCGGAAAGGCGGGCCAAAGTGATAACACCGCCGCTGAGACTTCGAGCCGGACCCCGAGGCCCATCCGGCGTCAAGGCAACCGCCTGCCCGTCCTTCAGCAAGGCCACCAACTGGCGCGTTGCGGCAGCACCACCTTTATCGCGGTCCCGGTCTTCCCGATAGGTGGAGCCGCGAACCATGACCATGCCAAATCGGGTCATGGCGTGGGCCACCAGTTCGCCGTCTCCATGGCGAGACACCAGTACGTGTAACGGCTTTGGTCCTGGCCAGCCGACCGGTGTCATCATCAGGCTGCCATGCCAAGTAATGAGTATAAATCCGGTTCCTTGGGCCAACAAGTCATTCAGGAAATTGCCGTTCGTCACCTGCCAGATTGTCGTTCGATCAACTAGCCGTACATATTGGGCGGCAGAAAATCCGATCAGGGCCCGGCCCAATGGCGTGCCAAAAAATCGTTTCCCCAGGCCCACCGATGTCAACCCCCCAATTGCGCTGCTATGTTCTCGCCAGTGCCGTGTTTTCCCTCTAGGGTGGCGAACTGAAGCTTGTATAGCCGCGCGTAACTCCCGGCCTTGGCCATCAATTCGCCATGATCGCCGCTCTCGACAACGTGGCCGCCATCCAGGACATAAATCCGATCCGCCGACATGACTGTGGACAGACGATGTGCAATCACAAGGGTGGTGCGACCTGCCTTCAGTGTCTCCAGCGCTCCTTGAACCTCGCGCTCAGCCTCGCTGTCCAGGGCAGAGGTGGCTTCGTCCAATAGCAAGATTGGTGCATCCTTCAAAATGGCGCGAGCAATGGCTACACGTTGGCGCTGCCCTCCGGAAAGGCGCACGCCATTCTCACCCACCAGGGTATCATAGCCTTGCGGCAACGCCGTGATGAAATCGTGGGCGGCGGCGGCCGTGGCAGCGGCGGCAATGTCATCCGGCCCTGCGCCGGGCCGGCCGTAGGCAATATTGGCGGTCACCGTGTCATCAAACAAGGTGATGTCTTGACTGACTAAAGCAACGCTACCACGCAGACTGTCCATGGTCACGGCCCGGATATCCTGGCCGTCGATCTCGATCCGACCCTCGCTGGGATCGTAGAAGCGCGGCAGCAAATTCAACAAGGTTGTCTTGCCTGATCCCGACGGACCGACTAAAGCCACAGTACTGCCAGGCTTAACGGACAGTTCTATGCCTTTCAAGGCTGGCGTGTTTTCGCCGTACGAAAATGCAACGTCCTTGAAGATGACTCCACCATGCGTGACGGACAATGCATTCGCGTCTAGCGCGTCGACAATAGCGGGCCTAACGTCCAGGATGGCGAAAATGCGTTGCGCCGCCGCCAACCCCTCCTGGAGGGCCGTGTTCAAACTGGCCAAACCTTTCAGGGGTTGATAGGCCATCAACAGAGCGGCCAGGAAAGACATAAATTCGCCCAAGGATAGGATGCCGGTCTGGGCCCGCCATCCACCATAAAAAATCGCCAGGGCCACAGCAACACCGCCCAGGGCCTCGGTCAACGGCGTGGCGGCGGAGCGAGTGCGGATGCCGCGCATGATCTCCTTAAGCCGTTGTTCGATGCGAGTGCGGATGCGCTCAGTCTCGCCATCCTCCATACCATAAGCCTTGACAAGACGGGCACCGTCCAATGTTTCGCTCAACTGGCTTGCAAGCTTGCCTGTTTCTTCCTGGGTGGCGGTTGAGACCTTACGCATGCGTTTGCCGAGCTTTCGGATCAGCACACCAACCAAAGGAAATATCACCACCACCACAAGTGCAAGCTGCCAATCCTGAACGAACATCACGACGCCCAGGACCAGGGCGGTCAAGGCATCTTTGACAATTCCGGTTATGGCACGGCCGACGGCATCGCGCAGCAGATTAGCGTCATAGAGAAACGACGACAGCAATTTGCCCGAGTGAATGGATTGCAGATAGGCCAAATCAGCCCTAATCAAATGGCGGTATATTCTGACCTGGGTCTCAGCGATAATACGCTGGCCGACCCCATGCATCAGGATGCTTTGCAAATAAGTGGCACCACCGCGCAAACAGGCCACCACAACCAATACGAGGGGCACTAGGAACAGCATGCCTGGCTCCTGGCTAACGAATATCTTGTCGATAGCTGGTTCCAGCAGCCAGGCATTCAGACCGGTGGTCGCCGCCACAACTGCCATGAACAGGGCGGCCCACAACAATCGGCCCGCATGAGGACGTACATACTCGCGTAGCAGCCGGAACATCAGCCGATGGCTTTGTTGCGGCGGCGCGGCGCTGGCTTTCTGGTCTACTTGATCAGCTGCGGTCAAATCCATTTTCTCGCGCAAACACTCAGGAGAGTTTCGCGCCACCACATTATCATGGCGGCCTGTAGGGACCAATCGGGTTAGGGTTTATTCCGCCGCTTGAATGGTCTGGGTAACGTGTACCTTGGCGTCGAATTCCTCGGCTACCTTTTCGTCTGATTCCAACAGCTTGTCCACATCCAGGTGCGGATCACAAAATTCCAACAAGCCCATCTTTTCGAACGCCGATTGCACGTTGTCGGACCACATGCCAATGTCCCGTACAATAGGAACGATACGGCTAAACAGACGAGTACGGAACAAACGCATACTTTCGGAAGCTTCCACCCATTGGATACATTCCTTGGCAGGCAGACCCACCACATCCCAGAGTTCATTGGAGGTGAAGCGGTCACGCATGTGCCAACAACCTTCGATCAGGAATTCTTCCCGCTCGGCCATCTCATGAGCGCTTAATTCCGGGTAATAGTCGCGCAAGGCGAGCCGACCGAAGGCCACATGACGCGCTTCGTCCTGCATTACATAAGCGTTGACGGATGCCGCCAACGGATTCTTCGACATATCCCGTAGGCCATGAAAAGCCGCCAGGGCTAAACCTTCGATCAGCACCTGCATACCCAAATAATTGAAGTCCCAGCGCTTATCGTGGAGGACGTCTTCCAGCAGCGACGCCAGGGGCGGGGTAATCGGGTAAGCCAACTTAAACTTGTCATGCAACAGGCGCGAATACGCCTCCACATGGCGGGCTTCATCCATAACCTGGGTCGCGGCATAGAATTTAGCGTTGATATCCGGCACCGTTTCGACGATGCGGGCAGAGACCATTAAGGCGCCCTGCTCCCCGTGCAGGAATTGCGAAATCTGCCACGCTTGACCATGGCGGCGTAGGTTCGCGCGTTCTTTCTCGTTCATCCTCTCCCAGATAGGAGAGCCGAAAATGCGGATCATTTCATTCGGCACCTCCATTGGATTTTCCGGATCCAGATCTAGGCTCCAATCGATCCGTTCCTTGGCATCCCATTGTTGCTGTTTACCCTTGTCATACAGCTTCAATAGATCGTCGTTGCCATCTTCGTACTCCCATACAAAAGTGACATCGTTCTGGCTGTCTACCTTCCATTCAGTCTCTTCGACCGGCAACTGATAACGGTACATAGATGTCATGGCGCAGTCCCTGTGGTGGTTTCCAGACTAGTCATAATGGCAGAACGGCGGGGCGGCAAGCTTCCACCAAGGTTAACGACCGGGGCATGCGCCCTAGAAAAGGTTTAGGTCAACAGTGTCTAACCAAAAAATCGAGCCGGTTTTTACGACTGATCAAGCTGGTCTTACACATAACCTGGTAAAACCTACGATGCCAGATCTGAGCCATGCCGGATTTCTGTTGCCGCCAGATTCTCATT